>JBHLNC010000277.1:0-3616 GCA_048937435.1 Promethearchaeota archaeon
TGAAGTTACCGCCTGCTCCGCCATATTTCTCCGGGATCGTGATGCCCAGAAGACCGAGATCAGCCATTTTCTTGACCAAGCCTTTCGGCAATTGACCGGTTTCGTCCATTTCCCGTGTATGGGGACGGATTTCTTTTTGAGCGAATTCCCGGACTGTTTGTCGGAATAATTCTTCGTCAGGTGAAAATTCAAAGTCCATGTGTGGACCTCCATATGTTTACGGCGGCAATCAGATTCTATTTCTATTAAAGCCTTTTTGAAACGGGGAAAAACCTTGCCAGTATCCATCTCTTGTTCCAATTCGTCGATCGAAAAATCGTGTGCCTTCCTTTGCGACGAGTCTGACTAGCTCTTAGTGAGTGCTAGGATGTTGGCTTGATTCTGTCGAATTAACTCCGCTCGACGTCGCTTCATCCACTGTCGGACTACTTGTTCCATCCACGACATTGTCATACTTTGGCTTCCCTTGGAAACAGTTCCTCAAATTTTTCTTCTGGCCTTGAACTCATAAAAGAATGTATCTTTTTTTCTCTAAAAGTATAAGAAGGTGCAGTCGAAATATCACATTAGGGATGAGCGTGATACGGCGAATGGTATATGGGGCCTTTGCCATTCTCTTCGTGGTACTTCTGATTACAACTTACGGAGTGTTTTTGTTTCACGAACAATATCGGATGGAAGCAAGACAGAGTCAGAGCCGAACTGTTTCTTTGGAGGACTATTCGTCACCATATGTTAGTGGAGAAGTCACGATTTCTACAAGACCGATTTTTTACCAGCGGCATAGTGAGTATGTAACGGTTAATGGATCATTTCAGTTTCTCAGTGGGACTCCAATGAATGTTACAATTACAGAATTGAGGCTCACTATTATGAATGTTCCAGACCCCGACGATTTTTGGGATACAGTTTATTTTAATGGCAACTTTTTGACGCTTTACAATTCCACTGGATTTTCAATTTACGATGCTTATGAAATCTCAATTGGGTCCTTGGGGAACCATACCCTTGGGTTTGGTATTGATTTTCGTTTTCTGATTGGGGGTTCTTATGAGTCGAATTTTCTTGGACAATTGGATGTACTTCCTATTTTCGTGTTCCCTGGGGTTTTGTGGCCAGATTATTGGTATTTTACTTTAGCTGTGATGATTATTGTAGGATGTGTGCTCCTCATTCATGCTGTTCTCAAATGGCTTGAGATAATCGATTAATCCGTTTATTAAAGGTAGAAGAAGTCGTGTCAGTTCGAGTAAGAAAGGGGTAACAGTTATTGCCTTAAATAGTGAGGACTTGTACGGTAGGCTATTATGTCATCAAAGAAAGGCTCAGATCCTATGATTCATCGTTTGTGGACAGTTCGTGTATTTGTTTCAAACCAGGAGGAGGCGATTGCCTTTTTCCAGGATATCTTGGAAATTCCAGTGATTTTGTACGCCCCTCGGTTTGGGTGGGTGGAATTGGGACCGGAGGATGAACGGGCGAAGATTGCGTTTGTTGAGCCGAATCCGGATGTCGATCCTATTCTGTATGAGTGGCAGTTGGGTCAAATTGGGCAGAGTACTGGGATTACCTTTGAAACACATAACATAGATAAATTGTATAAGAAGTTGAGAAAGCGGGGAGTCCGGTTCTTTATGCCTCCAGAAGAGATGCCCTGGGGTGGCATCATGGCTGGATTTGAGGACCTCGATGGAAACCGCTATAATATCGTGGAAGATCCTGAGCATTACACACGCAATTATCAGTGAACAAGCAATTTAACGATTTAACGATGATAGGTTTATTTGAGCTAAGTAGTTCTCTGGCTTTGAAATATACGATACAATATTCTTACAATTAGAAATGTCCCAAGAATAAGGAGAATGTATGGCCACCAAATAAGGTATATAAACCGGAGTGTTGGGATGAAGTACGACAGTGCATAAAGGACGATGATTATCCCAGTAATGATTCCAAAGATTATAGTGCCATGGGAAAGACCAACCCTTTCCTGTTCAGGTTCTGACATGAGGAATCCGCCGTCTCATTAATTCCACTCGCAACATAATAAACTTCCTCTAAACGTCTCAAAATTAGGCTTAGCAAGATTCGTATTAGAAAGAATTGTAAAGCCACCCTAGGGTGGCTAAACGGCTTCGTGAACGGTACTCCGAGGTTACACCTAGTCGAAGTCAAAGATGGAGCGGCCTTTCGAGAATTGCATGATGAATCGGCACTGCTCACAGATCATGAGCGTGATTTTGTGGGAGGTGACTCCCCATTTACTGTCCATTCGACCTTCTTCTTTTCGGAATTGAGTATTTCCACAAAGTGGACATTCAAGATATTGTTTAGACATAGTTCTGTAGCCTCCCGCAGACGAGCTGGCTTCATTTAAACTAGCAAAATTCGATTAATTAAGCTTATCCTGACAAGTTATTATCGGTTTCAACTATCACGTTTATGCAATTATCTACTTCTAAACAAATTTGAGCTCAAAGGTCATAACAATTGGCACATTCAATCTCAGTAATGAAAGTGGGCTGAACTATGAGAATAACGGAAAACTTTACACTAGATCATTTTCTCTTCTCGTTCCACCCTACTCGCTTTGCAGTCTTACCTGTTCTATGTGGGATTCTCAGGAACTGTGAGCATACCGTTGTTAGTCGCCCTGATATCAGCTATGAAGGTGTCTATCTCATCGCACATAACGGTAATTACCTTGAACTCCTCAAATACGATGAGGAGTATCCGAATATCTTTGGAGCCGCTATCAGCTCACTTTTTCCCGACAAGGGAGATACAAATCAACTTCCAAAACTCTTTCCCGAGTTGCCTTGGGCCAATACTCAAATCTTTGATGACAAACACAACCCGTGGTTTACCCATTATGGTCAAGCCGAAGCGGAGGAAGCAATCAAACAGAAAGTGATCTTCTGGGCAATGCACTATCAAAACCTTTCACGCCACCGCCCCTATAGTTTCAGAAAAAAACCGCCATCGAGGGATGAATTCAGTGTCCAAGAATTTCTATCTGCCAGGGGCAAAATTCCAGTAGAAGCTCGGGAAATCATAAAACAACAAGCACAATGGCTGCCAGGCACACAAAGGTTCGAGAAAAAACGAGTAACCCTTACCATCCCAAATGCGTCTCAAAACAAGTTTAAGCTCGAATTAGACTTTGATGAAAATACAACAGATAGTCTACCTGTTAATGTCACCTTGCGATTATTGGGTAATATCGAAATCCCTTCTAAAGAGTATAAAGGGTTCCAGTTGACACAGAAAAAAGATGTACTCATAATGAATTTTACAGATTAATCATAGCTCGAATCCGTGTTTCCATTTTCATTTTTGACTGTGCATAGGTGCTTAAGAGGAACATTAGGTCCAAATTAGGCACGGGACGTGACAAGTATGACAAATTACTCGGTTGGTAAAGACTTTGCATCAGAAATGGATGTCAACGATTCACTCCGCAAGTATCATGACCAGTTTCTTCTTCCTCACACAGAAACAAAGATTCCCTCGATTTATTTTCTTGGTAACTCTTTGGGATTACAACCTAAAACTGCACGGGGTCATCTCGAATCGGTAATGAACAGCTGGGAACAGTGGGGAGTGGAAGCCTACA
>JBHLNC010000278.1:0-3612 GCA_048937435.1 Promethearchaeota archaeon
CTATACGAGCATTGAGAATCTACCATTCGCGGATTCAAACGACCATGAATGGATTGCAGATTACTGCAATATTTGCGGGATATGCATCAAGCAGTGTCCGCCAAAAGCAATACTGGAATACTCCATACTGCATGATTCAGGTCGAATAACTAATATCTCTCAACAGGATTGTTTCGAATACTTTGCACAGTACTATGGGTGCTCGGTGTGTGTGAAGGTTTGTCCATTTTCAAAGGGCTCTGATGCATATGAACGACTAAAGGCTGTAACAGAGAGATGATGATGTACATTGACTGATGACGCTGATGTCCGGATTTATTTTAGTAATACTTGAAAAGCGGTAGCTCTCTTTCCACATACACCTTCGGTATTAATCTTACAAGCGAAATATGTGGTTAGAAAGCTAACCTGCAAAAACTAGTATGCACTTGTGTGTACCCGCAAAGACTAAAGAAGGCGTTTTGCGGACTAGAGATAAGTGTCCATTATAGGTTGATGGGAATTGACGAGCGCAGCTATGTTCCAACTTGCTGAAAATAAAGCCAAAGAGGCTCTAACCTTAGATCAACAAGGGAAACGGTCTGCAGCGATGTCAAAGTACATAGAAGCGGCAGATATCCTTGTACGCGTTCTGAAGGTATCGAAGAATCCGCAGTTGCGACGAATTGCCTTAGAAAGAGCTGACCAATATGTAGCCCGAGCGAAAACGCTCCGTAGTGGTCGATTGCCAGCAGGGGGTCCTGCTCCGGATTTTGAAGGTGTTGAGCTCGAAGACCAGCAGGATAAGGAGCTCCAAGATGATATTGAGAGTATGATCATCAAAGAGAAACCGGATGTCAAGTGGGAGGATGTCGCGGATCTGGAAGAGGCAAAACAGGCGCTCCGTGAATCCGTCATTTTACCTATGCTGCGACCGGATTTATTTACAGGCGCACGGCGCCCCTGGAAGGGAGTTTTGTTATTTGGACCACCAGGATGTGGGAAGACACTTATTGCCAAGGCGGTCGCGAATGAAGCAGGATGCACATTTTTCAACGCGGATGCTGCGTCGATTGTTTCGAAATGGTTGGGTGAGTCCGAGCGCTTAGTTAAGAATCTATTTGGGTCCGCGCGGAAAGAACAACCTGCCATTGTGTTTATGGATGAAGTGGATGCGCTCACTGGTGAGCGGGGCACAGATCAGGTTGGTGGCGAACGCCGGTTGAAGACTCAATTCCTGATTGAAATGGATGGGATGAAGAGTCGAAAGGGTGATCACATTGTAGTGTTAGGGGCCACCAACCGTCCGTGGGATTTGGATGCAGCGTTTCGTCGTCGATTCGAACGACGGATTATGGTTCCTATGCCTGAATTTGAAGCGCGTGTGAGAATTTTTGAGATTCATACGAGGGGAATAGATCTCGCTCCGGACGTAGATTTTAACTTACTTGGTGAAAAAACCGTGGGTTATGCTGGTTCCGATATTGCCTTAATTTGTCGAGAAGCAACGCTTCAACCGATTCGAGAATTAGATGCTTCTGGAGCGATTCGTGATAAAGAAGTCCAAGCACGTTCTGTCCAATTAGCAGACTTTATGGAAAGTCTGAGAAATATCCGATCAGTGGTTTCACCGGAAGAGCTGGCACGATATCTTGAATGGGATAGTAAGCACGGTTCGTAGGGGATAAGTTGTGTCGAAGGAGAAGACCAGGGAACGTTCGAAAGAAAAGGAGCGGGATGAGCTCCGAGCAGACGTGAGCCTCACCGAGGAAGACTGGTTGGACCTTCTGAAGAAAACACGGGAACATGCAGAGAGTTTAGCTGAATCAGATGATACAGCTGTTCTCGTGATGCCTATTACTGAGGAAGAAGAGAAGAAACTCGAAGAACTAGCCCGTAAAGCCGTCGAAAAACTCAGTCGCCGATTCGTTTGGATTGCGAAACGGGGTCGGTATGGCTTCATGTTCGTAATTCCCACCTCCGAGGAGGAAAAAGACCAATGGGGGGCGGAATGGGCAGGATTTACTATTGATTGGTGTCGAGAAATGCTAATGCACATTGTCTCAACTCGGACACTAGTGATGCTAGACCCGTTCAACGAAATCCGTCCTGACCGCCATAAGGCAGTCAAAATAATTCTTGGTGTACTAGTGAAAGAAGAGTTGGGGCGATGGGTTGATGAGGCAGAAGGCATAATTCGCATTACTTGGAAAACGGATGATGAATGGGCGGATGAAATTCGTCGATGGGCGTTGAAAACAGGACGAACAACATTTACGCTCTTCAAGCTTCAGGAATACCGGAAGGATTTGGCGACGCTTCCGAAATCTGAACTCCGTTATATTCTGCAACGTTTGGTAGAAAAAAAGCAGGCCAAATGGTTGGATAGCGAACGGGAAGTTGTCGAGATCCACGTATAGCTGATTTGTTATTAGTGATTTAGTCTGAGGGATTAAGACCGGGAAAGAAGTACCGAGTGCCGTGGACGTAGGATTTGTCGATCTTCGCAGCGCCCACAGATTCTAGACTTTTGAGGGCCGCATCAGCCCGTTCACGATTCCATCCAGTTTTTGTCATTATATCTTCAAGTGTGGTATACCCAGTTCGACTGGCTAAGGAGAGAACGGCAACTTGGTCATTGGTTAGTTCACGTGGAACGAGTTCAACGATTCGGATCCCTGAGGGTAATTTCCGAATACCAGGAATCAGTTTAGCATTAGCAAGATTTTGAAGGGCTTTGGCGATGTTTACTTGGGACACGCTCGTTTGGCGTTGCTTATTCACTAAGAGGACGATTTCAGCAAGAGTCATAATGCCTCCAGTGGCCTCACGACGCCGTTTGGCGATATCTAGTATTTGTAAGCCTAGCTCATCGTAGAAACGCCCGCGTCCGGTAAGTCGTTCTACAAGCCCGGGTTTCTCTTTCATGTCCTCAGAGAAGGGAATTCCGGGGAGGGTTATGCCAAGTTCATGTGCTATGGCAGCGGCTTTTTCGCTATATTCGGGAGTGACTTCCAAGACTTCGCCGTAGGTTTTTTCAAAGGTGTCAGCTCTATCCTGAAGTTGCGAGATGGCTTGAAGCATGTGTTCAAGTTCTTTGAGCATAAGCTCGACGCGTTTCTTCTTGTAGGCCGCATCCATTTCCATTTGTTTTTCAATTTCCCAAAGTCCCATTCTGGATTTCCTCCTCATATTTGTCGCATGTAATTGAGCCAAGTTTCTGCTCGCATGGCAAACCGGCGGGCTTCTAATTCCTCCACATGTTGAGATAGATTAGTTCCGTATTTTGCCCAGAAATATTCGTACCATTCTTGGGCTTCAAGGGTGACGGGATGATTCGGACCAAGCATGGCTTCCGAGAAAGCCACGACCACGTCTAAATCTTCCAAGATGTATTCAGCGTTAATGCGCAGATTAGCTTTATTGATAGCATTCACCAACCGTTCGCGCATTTCTGCAAATGAACGCATGGGATGTGCCATCAGTGATCTGCCTCAACATCTATTCATCGACCGCCATTTCTCGGAGTCGGCGCTTGAAGTCATTCAACCATCGGACGGCCTGGAATTCTAACTGTTTTGCTTCTTCTGGAGTGAGCGTATCGTTGGGATCTCGTTCTTGAAGTTGATTTCG
>JBHLNC010000279.1:0-3593 GCA_048937435.1 Promethearchaeota archaeon
ATTTTCGCATCTTTTTCAAGAATTTCAATTTGCTCCATATCCCGTTCAAGATCCGGGGGATGATAGATGAATTGGGGAAGGCGTGAATCGGACTCCTTGACTTCAGTGCCAGAAGCCAGGATCCGTGTTACTGTTTTTCCTGTCGAAAAACCTCCAAACGCTGCAAGCCGTGTGAGTCGACGAAATGCGCGGATGGCTTGAGCACCCCGATCCTTATGGGGAGCTTGAATCATTTGGGTCCAGTAATTTTGTCCTCCTACATCGCCAATTGGGATACTAGGGTGAGGTCCTAAGACTGGATCTGGAGCAAGTAAACAAATTGTTTTCGCCATAGTTAAAACCTCCTTCTCTTATCTGCGGTATTTTCTAGCCTCATATAACTTCTGGTGCGATATTAGAAGCCTGTGATTTCATATCGGTCTCCTAGCTTTTCTCTTTTAGCTTCTTCTTCAGCTCGCCATTCTTCTATGAGTTGCTGGATTTTTTGTTGAAGAATATCATTGGAAGAATGGGCAATCCACTCTTCTGAGATATGTACATGGTCACCTCGTAGTGCTAGTGTTCGTGAAACTGAATCAAAGTAACCACCTTGACCCTTCTTTCCGAGAAACTTGACGAGTTCATTGAAAACCGTTTGAGCCTTTTTCTGATAGGCACCTAGCATGCTTTCGGGAACCATTGTCATCTGGGTATTGATACGTTGTCCAACCAAATTATAGATAGTTGATTCCGTTGTCTCTCCATGTTTTACACCACTTTCCAGGAGTGTATAGAAATCAATGGGACCAGCGAAACATTGTTTGAAGAAATCATGGCTCGTTCGCTGGAAGTCAAGGAGTTCACCGGTCGCTTTCACATACACTACTTCTTGCACTCCCTCTGGTCTCTCAATTGTCAAATTCATATGTTTCTTCCATTTAGAGTAACTATCTGGGTGTTCCTGTAGTTCAGGTAGGTATACCAAAGGAACGTTGATGAATACTTTACTTTGTTTGAATGCTTTTTCTAGCTCATCAGCATACGGCTCTGAAGTAGGTAGCCCTTCTAATTCTGCCACAAATGCAACACGATAGCTGGTCAGAACGAAATGACCCTCCTGCCCACGCACCAACCTCGGTTGCTCTCCTGCGCGAATTCCCTTGGCAATTTTCGCCTTGGCTACTAGAATGAGAGTTTCTTGTTCCTTCGGTAAGATGCTCTTGGCGAGTATGAGTTTTTCAGTTGGTTCCAGTTCCCATGCCATCGTTAATGACCATCCTTTCCGTGATATCCTGATTTTACTTAATGCCAATTCGATATTTGATTATTATCCAAGAAAACGTTTAGCAAATTGAGTGAATTGATTGAGTGTATCGTGTGAAATACTGGGCTGTACTGATGCGAGCGCGTTCTGAAAGTGATTCATGCTGACCTTTGAAGCGTCTGGGTTTTCACGGATAGCGGCCAATACAGCTTTTCGACAGACATTCCCGATATCAGCACCTGAAAAGCCTTCAGTGGTTGATGCCAGTTGATCTAAATTCACATCTTCAGTAAGGGGCATTTTTCGTGTATGGACTGCAAAGATTGCACGTCGAGCAGCTAAATCGGGTGGGGGTGTGAAGACAAAGATATCAAAACGTCCTGGACGAAGCAACGCAGGATCTATGATATCAGGGCGGTTTGTTGCAGCTAGCACAACAACTCCCTGAAGTTCTTCCATCCCATCAATCTCCACAAGGAGTTGGTTTACAACCCGCTCACTTACTCGACTGTCGAACCCTGAACCACGACGAGGAGCTAGATTATCTAATTCGTCGATAAAGAGGATAGCTGGAGCTGCTTGCCTAGCCCGGCGAAAGATCTCTGCGATAATTTTCTCAGATTCTCCGACCCATTTACTCATAACTTCAGCGCCACGCACACTAATGAAATTCGCTTGGCTTTCAGTGGCGACAGCTTTTGCGAGCAGTGTTTTCCCAGTTCCAGGTGGTCCAAATAAGAGGACACCCTTCGGTGGATTGATGTTAAAACGTGTGAAAATATCGGGTCGACTGATGGGGAGTTCAACGGCTTCGCGAAGTGCCTGCTTTGCATCCTCCATTCCACCTACATCATCCCATTGAACCAAGGGGATTTCAATGGCAATTTCACGTAACGCAGAGGGTTCCACGAGTTGCCTTGCGGCACGGAAATCATCTGCCGTGACGACGATTTGATTAATCAGTTCCGGGGGAATTTGCATTTGTTGTTCTTCAATCTTGGGAAGGATACGACGCAAAGCGCTGAGCGCAGCTTCTTTCACTAGGAAGGCCAAATCTGAACCCACAAATCCGTGGGTATTGTGTGCCATTTGCTGCAAATCAATTGATGGATCCAAGGGTACCCCACGAGTGTGTACCTGCAGGATATTAAGCCGTCCTCGTGTATCGGGAACATTGATTAAGATTTCGCGATCAAAACGTCCAGGTCTTCTTAGTGCAGGATCAAGAGCTTCGAGACGGTTTGTCGCAGCAATGACAAATACCTGGTCACGATCTTTGAGACCGTCCATCAGGGTTAAAATTTGAGCAACGATACGGCTTTCCATTCCCCCTGTTTCACGCCGGGATGCAATTGCATCGATTTCATCAATAAAGATAATGGCAGGTTTGTGTTTCTCTGCTTCTTGGAAAACATCTCGCAGGTACTTTTCAGATTCACCATAATATTGACTGACGATTTCAGGACCGTTTATTGCCCGAAAATAGGCTTCACTTTCTGTGGCCACAGTTCTAGCGAGTAGCGTTTTCCCGCAACCAGGCGGACCATGGAGCAACACTCCACGAGGAGGCTCAATTTTTAATCGAGCAAATAGTTCTGGATGTCGAATGGGAAGTTCAACGATTTCACGAATCCGATGAATGGCAATATCCAGTCCACCCACATCATCATATGTTGCAGTAGCAACAGCGTCAACTTCTTCTGGGGCTTCCTTGAGAAGTTGGAGATCGGTATTCGCTGTTACGATGACATTCCCCGTAGGCACCGTCTTGGCTACGTAGAATCTGGCCTCGCCAAGGGCAAAGGCTATTCGCCCAACGGTAATCACAGTATCTTTCTTGAGAGGTTTATCCATGAGATTGGATTTCAAGAGTGATGCCGCCAATTCTTGCCGAGAGTGCAGTTCTTCCCCCTTCATAGGCGTTAACACAATATTTCTTGCAGGTTGTGCATCGGTTCCTTGCAGCGTAACTGTGTCACCTAAACGAACTCCCGCATTGAGCCGCGATAATCCATCCATCTTGATGACAGCTCGATTTTGAATAGAAGAATCCCTGAACGCAAGCGCACATACACTCTTTTTACCAATAATCTCGACAACGGCACCGTCAGATATCTGCAATTGATCTAAAATTTCTGGATCAACACGAACTGTGAAACGACCCACATCAACTGCGCTTGCTTCAGCAACACGAACCGACGCTACTGTCACTCTAGTCTCACACCCATATTTCATTTATCATGAGAGGGCTCATATAGACCACGCGAGTAGCATATTTAACTCCAGCCCCTGATAGGAGATATAGAGTCGAGAGTCTATGACCACCTCAAAGCCAATTTCAATACTTTTT
>JBHLNC010000014.1:0-14903 GCA_048937435.1 Promethearchaeota archaeon
ACTCCTTTTTGTCCCCTATTTTGATAGGTGTGTCAGGATCAAGTTCAGCGTTGACAGAGTTAGTTCCGCCAACATCAGCGTAGACGTGGTAGTAGCGTCCGGTGAAAACAACGCTTTCAATTGTACTTTGTATTATGTTATAAGGTTCTGTGGGTTTTCGGACTTTGAAATCTTCAGGGCGTATAGCCACATACACTTCTTCGCCTTTGCTTAGGGAGACGTCTTTGCTTGTTGTTCGTCCCTTAAGTTCTAAACCCCAGGGTGTCTCTGCCACAGGCTTACCACTATCAGTTTGTTTAATACTTCCAGGGATGAAGGTACAGGATCCTATGAAGTCCGCAACAAAGAGATTATGAGGTTGTTCATAAATTTCTCGAGGAGAATCTACCTGCATTATTTGGCCAAGTTGCATCACTGCGATTCGATCAGAGATGCTCAATGCTTCTTCTTGGTCATGGGTTACGTAAATGGTTGTTATCCCGAATTCTTTTTGAATGCGTTTTATTTCGTGACGCATTTCCAAACGGAGTTTTGCATCCAAATTACTTAATGGCTCATCAAGCAAGAGAACTGTAGGTTCGATTACCAATGCTCGAGCCAATGCGACACGCTGTTGTTGACCACCACTTAATTGGAATGGTGTTCGACCAGCTAAACCGCCAAGTCTTACTAATTCAAGGATATCTTCAACTTTCTTCCTTATTGTTTCCTTGGGAACTTTCCGGATTTTTAATCCGAAGGCCACATTATCGAACACCTTCATGTGTGGCCATATTGCATAATTTTGAAACACCATACCCGTATTTCGGTTGTTTGGTGGCACACGGGTCATATTGTTTTCATCAAAAAAGATCTGTCCTTCTTCGGGAGTATAGAAACCTGCGATACATCGAAGGATGGTGGTTTTTCCACAACCTGACGGTCCCAACAGTGTGAAGAGTTCACCATCTTCGACATGAAGGTCAATATTGTCACAGGCAACGACTTCACCAAACCGTTTGGTTAGTTCCTGTAAATCGATTGTTACCATTTTGCGTTCACCTTTTTTTATAATCCCACCATTGATTCTGTTCGGCTCTTCAATACTACATTGACAATGGTAATGATTATGATTTGGATTATCATCAATATGAGTCCTAACACGGCTGCATGATGCGATCCAGCAGCGACTTGGTATAAAATGTCAGCCATCTTCCATGTAAGTGGTGCTTCCGCAGGTTGGACTCCACCTAATATTAGACTAACGCTGACCTCTGACATACAATAGACAAAGGACATCATCGCACCTGACAGCACAGAGACAGCGACCAAAGGTATCACTATTCCTGCGAATACTCGGGCACGACTGGCTCCAAGGTTTTCTGCAGCTTCTTCGTATTCAACATTCGTTTGCTGGAGTCCGGCAAAGGTCGACCGCACGGTGAATGGGAATTTTCTGACAGCGAAGGCCATTATCAGTAGTGGAACAGCTGTTACTAATGGATTCAGTATTGTAGTTGTGAAAATTGGAACCCGTACAAAGAAGAGGAAATAACCCATAGCAATAACAATACCCGGTAATGCAATCGGAATCGTTACAAGAAGATCTAGTCCACCAATTCCTGGGAGTTTCTTTCTTGCCACAATATAAGCGGCTCCGGTTGCTAGTATAACAATGAAAAGTACTGCGACACCACTATAGAAAAGGCTGTTAAAGAAAGACTGGAGGACGAGGGGGTCAGAAAAAACTTGAAAGAAGTTGGCTACAGTTGGAAAGGTAAGTGGAAGAACTGTTGTCCCCCATTCCGTGGAAAAGGCAAGGAGTATGATGCCTAATGGCGTAAGTAAAGCCAAGAAGAGAACTACGCCAATAAACCCGTAGATTGCGATATACTGCCACCATTTTGGTTTATGTAATCGTGGGTTCCATGTACCCCCTTTACTCATCATAGCATAATGTCTGAGAGACATATACCTTCGGATAAACAGAAACCCTATCATTGCAATAAGCAATAGGATAACACTGAGGGCTGGAGCAATCGGGTTGATAGCGCCTGTAGGAGCAAAAATCAACGAATAAACTTGATATGTGATTGTCCGTCGAACTACTGCGTCGGATTCCCACACAATAAGGGTACCAAGGTCTTCCACACTGAGAATAAATGTAAGAATTGCTCCTGCCTCTATTCCAGGTAGAGCAAGTGGAAGAGTGACTTTTCTGAATAGTCCAAATCCCTTTGCACCCATATTCTCTCCTTGTTCTTCTAAGGATGGATCAATAGCTAGGAAGGCTGCATAGGTTGAAAGGTATACCAATGAAAAGAAGTGAAGCGATTGAACAAGGATCACAGCAGCTAACCCTTCAAAGATCACCCTGTAAGGCATAATTCTCAAAATGTCATGGAAGAGCAAATTCAACATTCCGAATTCTCCGAAAATCTTCTGGATGGCAATTGCACTTACAAAAGGGGTTGAAAGAATGGGAATGAGTATCAGAATTCGGAGAATGGATTTCCCCCAGAAGTCATAGCGAGCCATAAAAAATGCTAGTGTCACACCGATTAAGGTGGAGATGAGGGTTGTCGAAAGACCCACATATATTGAATTAATGATGGCTCCACAATCAACCCCGCGAATATAG
Organism: Promethearchaeota archaeon; assembly: GCA_048937435.1. GTDB lineage: Archaea > Asgardarchaeota > Hermodarchaeia > Hermodarchaeales > Hermodarchaeaceae > Hermodarchaeum. The sequence continues at coordinate 2,621 of JBHLNC010000014.1, forward strand.
AGATAGTTCCCAACAATTTCAACAGGCACTCCAGAACATCCATTAACTGGCCAAAACCGGGCATCAGAAAAAATAAGACGGAACCAAAGTAAATTAAAAACTCCATTAACGTTGAATGCTGTTCCAATAACTGCAAACAAAGGTATAACCATGAAGAATAAAAATACAAGAATTACAGCTAATAGCTGGACTGATGAAAAAACACCCATTTCTTGTCGGTAACGATGAGCAAGCTCCTTATAATAATCAAAGTGGAAAAGCTTTCGTCCCGATAGAATCCAATCCTTCGTACGATTAAACAATCCCGAAGCCTTTTCTTTCAGCCCTTCAACCGAGAAGATACTGGCCATTAGTAAACCTTCTTTGAACTTTTCTTTGTTGTTAGGGTTAAAGTTATTTTTGTGACCATGAATAGATTATACTAATTATAAAAAGGTAATATTGTACGCACACTAGTTCAGAATTAAATAAAGATACGTTTGAATAATTAGCTTTGTTGTTTAATTAATAAAAAGGGGGCGTGAGGCAAAAATTACCTCACATTTGATGCACGTCCGGTTATGGAATAGCTGCTTCAACAGCTGCATATTGAGCAATAGCCGCAGATGTCCATAAACTTTTGATGGATTCTCGAAACACATCGTCAGCTCGTATGAGGTCGTTTATTGATTGTGCGTAGGTTTCTGTGAATTTCTCTGATGTCACTGTGTACGGATCAGTTACAGTCATTGTTTCGGATATCTGAGCGGCCCATATGTCAAACTGAGCTTGTCTTCCAACGGGATCGACAAGATACCAGTTGACAAGCTTCCCCCAGACACTCCTTAATTCCGTATGGGCACTTGTTATTACGGATTCAAAGTAATGAACAAAGGACCATTCGTATGATAGAACAAGGTAGTCATCGAAGGGGATGCCAATGTTTGCAATTGTAGCATTGTAGAAAGCATAGAGGTCGTCTCGCGTTTCACCGATGGATGTTTCAAATGCTTCTTCTAAAACTGGCATTCGGTTAATTGTTGTTCGCAGCCATTGACTTTGTCCTTCTGCAGAAAGGACGAAATCAACAAAGGCTTCAGCGGCTGCCCGATGCTGGCAGGTAGTTGGTATGGCAATCGGATCACCGTTTACTATTGATCCGTTCTGAGGGACAACGTATTGGCAGAAACTGTATTTGTACATGGATGTGTATCCATAGAAGTCAATAGTCATTCCGACGGCTACATCACCTGTTTCTACTGCGGTTTGGGTTTGAACAGATCCACCATAGATTCTGGCATTCCCTCCCATCCAAGTAAGCGTATCCCATCCGAGATCCCATCCAAATTTCTGGATGATGATTTCATAAATTCGGGTATTACTGGTCGTTCCGGGTGCATTACCCATAGCAATCGTGGCGGTTGGGTGATAATAATCGGGACTGGTAAGGTTTTCCCAGGTTGAAGGCCAAGGCAGTGATTTTGCTGCCCACGTTTCGTTATTGACGGTAAATCCGAATGAACTAATCGCGGCCGCAGCCCAGAGAATATCCCCATCAGTATCATTCCGCTTCATATCTGCACCGGCGATTTCATCAGGAACTCGTGCGATGACATTTTCCATGTATGTTCCGTTCATTTTAGAAAGCAGTCCAGCGGTAATGAGCTCATCGAAGAGGGTGGGTCCTCCACCCCATGCAACATCAGGCATTCCAGCAGGGTTCGTTATTACGTCTATCCATTGTGGTGCAAGAGGTGACACAAAGTCTATTGCTGTTACGTTAGCATCTGCTGCTAAGTCAGAGGCAAGGAATGCATTTCGAAAGACATTCCAGATGGCTGTGTCATGACGTGTAATGATTTTAAGTGTGATTCCCGGTTCTGGTTGGGGCCCAGGAGGATGAGTAATAATCCACCATCCTGCAACACCAGCACTTGCACCTACAATTATGACAATTGCGATAATTGCATAAAGTTTTGTGCGAGAAGAAGTTCCGGCTACATCCGACATTGTAATGTAACACTCCAAGAGGAAACTGCTATGTGATTTGCAACAAGGTGTTCTTATATCTTTTATTATCACGGAAAATCAGTGTGAATAAGATGAATTTTGATTTACTAATTAGAGTAAAGGCTTTATAGAACCTAGGTCGCCTGATAAAACGAATCGGAGATAATAATGTCTCTGAGGTAAATTAAAATGCCAAAAAATAAGAAAGCAATTCTATTACTATCGGTACTAGTTCTTACTTTGACGCTTGGTTTCTTAGCACCAAACCGTGCGGTACGTGCACAAGATATCTTTGCTGGAAAGATCTTTGCATTCTACAACGTCAATACAGCCGATCAAGCTAATTCTCCCGAAACAGTTTCCAACTTCACAGCTTGGTGGAGAAGTATGGGTGGAGGCGCTAAGAACATTACCGACTTGACTGCTGAAACACTGGAAGGTGTTCACTTTCTAGTTCTCAACTGTCCTGATGCTGACCAAGATGAAACCCATGCGATATCTGAATTCACCACGGCACAGGCTGAGGCTGTTAGGGATTGGTTCCTTAACACCACCACAGGTCATCATTTCCTGTGGGCAAGCGCTGACTCAGCCTTTACCTACGCTGGTTATCCTGATGCTTATCGAGCTAATAATGCTTCGATGATTCTCGAGGTTCTCGGTTCACAACTCCGATATGAACCCACATCTGTAGAAGATCCAGACTATAACACAGGTGGTGGAGCATATCGACCAGTCCTCAACACGACATCTACTGATCCTATGGTCGCAAGTATTGTGGCAAACGTTACTGACGTCTTGGCTCACAGCCCAACTCTTCTCTATGGATTACAGGATTCTACTCCCGTTGCTCTCGAAGATACAACTTTGCCTAATGTGTACCCCATTCTGATGACGGGTGCAGCCGGTATCATTAACGATCCGACTCCGTTAGACGTAATGTATGCCCACACAAATGGTGAAGAAGGTCACTTTGTGATTGTTGCTGCTGAACTGGGTATTGGCGGTACCACTCACAGATTGATTGCTTCTGGTGCTGCTCCTATTGGTGGCTACAATGCAATGTGGTTTGATGAATCCAAGGGCACACCACTTACTGGCTCATTATTCATCAAACAAGCAGTCATATGGGGTATGGAAGAACCAGCAGCACCACCAACACTTCCCATGGATCTCATCCTCATTGGTGGAGTTGCAGTGGTAGTCATCGTTGTTGTAATTGGTCTCGCCTACTTCCTGCTACGGAGACGGTAGGATATATCCTACCCGCCTCTCATTTTTTTTATTCAATCACTCATCTTGCTCATTGTTGTAACCGCAGCCATTTACTGCCCAAGTGAAAAAAAACTGGCTACTTCAGTAACTCAAACAGAATTTTTTTGCACGCGGAGTTCAGCTCTTTTTAGGTATTTGTGAAGGCTAGCCTTTGGTGAATAATCCTTGGGACGCACAGTACCAACCTATCGGTTGCAATTGGAAAAGGAACGCCGCCGCTGGGGTCTATTTCGCACGGCTCTTCGGGCGGACGAACAACCTGCCTTTGATAATCTCTTCATTTATGCTCGGACCTATGCGGATGCTGCCAGCGCTGTGGCCCGCCCCTGTCCTTCGGAGGCGATTTTCATGTCCATGATTCTGGGACTCTATCAAGAGGTGCAACGTCTCCGGCTCGCGCTTGCCGCGGTAGCACGCAACAACCGTCCCTTTGAGGATCAGAATTCTCATGAATATGTGCGGCGCGTTCAAGCTGAAATTTGATGCCGTAGTTGTACATTATGAAGCATTGCCTGTATCGTGTCAGTTTTTAAACAGAACTCGTGAGGGTGATGGCTGACAGGAGTCATAGTGCTATTGACTAAACGGTGGGTTCTGGTCATCTTTTCATTACTCCTAGTAGCTCCAGTCAGTTTTCCGAGGAAATCGACGCTGAGCTCCTCATACGTACCAGAACCGGATTACTGGCCCACGGATGATTGGATAGGTTCCACACCTGAAGAGCAGGGTATGCACTCAGAGTTGTTGACGCAAATGATGGACACAATTCATGAGCTGGGCTTGAATGTCCAATCATTTCTCCTGATTCGTCATGGTTATATTGTCTTCGAAGAGTATCCTGACCCATGGTATCATGAGGATCGCACCCATTTCCTGGCTTCAGTTACCAAGAGTGTTATGGCTGGGTTAATTGGCATTGCATTGGATCATGGATACATCGCTAGCCTTTCAGATCGTGTGATTGACTATTTCTCTGACCGAACTATTGCGAATGTTGATACCTTGAAAGAAATGATGACGATTCGTGACCTCCTGACGATGAAGACGGGTATGCTCTGGGATGAGGGCAGCTATTCCTATTGGGATTCACGAAATTCGTTTGTTCAGATGGAAAACAGTGACGATTGGGTTCAGTTTGTCCTCGACTGTCCTATGACTTTGTTTCCAAACCAGAAATGGTACTACAACACAGGTGCTTCTCATTTGCTTTCAGCGCTGATTAATCAAACAACTGGGAATTCAACTCTTTCTTTTGCCAGAGAGCATCTGTTCGCACCACTAGGGATTGACCAATCGGCTTGGCGAACTGATCCCCAGGGAATCAATCCAGGGGGGTTTGGATTGGATCTAACTCCAAGGGATGCAGCGAAATATGCCTTCTTGTATTTACATCAAGGGCTGTGGGATGGACAACAAATCATTTCATCCAACTGGATCACTGAATCAACGCAAACCCATACTATGCTTGTTTATGGGAATGGGTATGGTTATCACTGGATTACGTATCCTCTTTTCAATGCTTATGCTGCATTTGGGGCTGGAGGGCAAGGTATCTTTGTCTTCCCCGATTATGATCTCATTGCCATAGTCAATGCCGAAGAAAGTGTGGGGATTCCCTTTACTGAGCTTATCTTGCATTTTGTGCTTCCATCATTAATAGATGTGGAATCAGCCGCCATTATTCCATGGAAGGTAGGGTTTGTGTTCGTGTTGGTATTCGGGCTTTCATTTCCTTTGATGTATCTTTACGGTTTCAAGAGAAGGCAGCGAAATTGATGGCGAGGAGACAATCGATTTAAGAGTATTGTCTGAGCAGTCATCTTGGAATCTCTCAAAAGATTCTGAGAGAATAATTTGTCTTGAAGGAAGGTGTGGCTAGAATGATTCATGATGTTCTTATTATCCATCGCCAAACTGAGGTTCCGTTGTTTCACCTTGCTCCTGGAGAAAAAAGTAAACTTGCAGAAATGAGCATGGATGCACCAGTATTTTCCAAACTTGCTGTAACAATTGTCCGCGTGCTCCGAAATGCTGGGGCTCTTGAACGATTACGGCTATTACAAGTGAAGATGGCATTCAATGTCTTTGAGAATATCATCTTTGCAATTCTAGCCTCTAATAATCATGACGAATTTGAACTCAATCATGCCCTGGACCGCCTAAGCTCAATGTTTCTACAATCTTATACCGCGGAAGTCATTGAGCAATACAAGGACAAACCACTTAGTTTTAACGGTTTTAACGTGAGCACAATCTTTCGTTCCGACAGGGTCGTCATAAGTGATACTGACACTCTCATGAAGAGCATGATCCAACGTCTCGCTGACATGATTGCGGTGGCTGGACGCCTGCAAATGGAGGCAGGGATGCTCGCTGAAAAGCGTAGTCTTGATGCCACCGTGATTATGAGCATTCAAGCTATGCATCAGGAACTCTTGAATAAACTTGGTGATCTTAAACAACAGATGGACCAGTTCCCCGTACTCTCTGGAACGGGTTTTTCTTAAACGCTGATGGCGAGATACCTATTTCATTTCTGGGATTTTATTTCAAACGTGAAGCCTTGTTTTTGAAGTGTGGCTAGAAGGGGATACTTCGCCCAACCACCTTGACAGAATTTTCGAGAGATGTGTTCACACCAAGAGTAAGTGTCATAATCGATGGTATCTCTGCCTTTCAGGAGGGGTATCTTCGCATTTCGTTCTATATAGTAGTTTTGCGCAAGGTAGCCTTCATCCATAACTTTCATGCATGAACTGATATCCTCATCAGAATGATCATAGTAAACGTCCTTATAGGCACTAAACTCAAGGGGAAATCGTGGACGAACTTCGGTATGTTCGGCTGGGTCAGGATACCCTAGGCACAATCCCACCATGGGAAAGACTCGGTCTGGAATATTGAACAATTCGGCTAATGGCTCAGCAAAGTGTGGAATCGCACCTAAAAACACAGATCCTAGTCCAAGTGCTTCAGCGGCAAGAATCACATTTTCTGCAACTAAACTTGCATCCTGAACTCCAAGCCACAGGGTAAATGCATCATCCGCATCATAGCTGTGTCCTCGTCTTGCCATGATTTTTTCAAGTCGCCTAAGATCGATTAAGATTAGCATGAGAACTTGTGTGGTTGGGTAGGCGCCTATCTTTTGAAGTTCAGTGATTTTGTCTGAATCGCGACTGTAGATGATGCTGCATAATTGGGCTGCAAAGGGGGCTTGAAATCCCGCCTTCAAAATTTTCTCTAATACTTCATCGGTAATGGGTTTGTCGAGAAATTGGCGCATTGATCGTCGATTGAGCATGATATCGAATATCCGCTGATTTTGATTTGACATTTCGATTCAACTCGTATAGTGGATTTTATGATCTTTACTGTGTATCTATCAGATTAATATCATGGATAGGCAATACCTAGGGGTGGTGGTTCAAATTCCTGTTGTAGTCTACATTTTGATTCGGGTTGAAGCTGGTAAAGTGTGGGATGTCGCTCAAGCTATAGGTAAAATTTCGGGCGTTGACCGCTCAAACGTGGTCACAGGGCCTTATGATGTGATTGCGTATGCTGTTCTTCCGTCAACTGAGGATTTACGACAGTTAATGGAAGGGATTCATAATGTCGATGGCGTTACGCGAACTGAAACTTGTATTGCAATCTAGCCATGGTTATGCTCGTGATGTTCGTGAATGTGTGACGGGTCGGAAAGATTTCCCAAAGTGGTCACGATGAGCTCAGTGAGAGCAGGATGGATATGCATTCCCTGAGCCAAAGTCCACATGTTCCCTCCAATCGCCATGATGTCGACGACTTCTTGAATCAACATGGGTGCATGGGGGCCAATGATGTGAAATCCTAAAATCTTGTAAGATTCCTTTTCAACAATGGCCTTAGCGAATCCGTCTTCTTCGACCATGGCTTCGCCCTTTGCAACATCCGAGTAGCGTGCAGTTCCGAGGAGAAGATTATGGGATTTTTCGGCTTCGGCTTGTGTGAGTCCGACGCCAGCAATTTGTGGGTATGAAAATACCGCATAGGGGACAGCATGGTATTCCATCTTCTGCTTATGGTCAGTCGTCGCGTTATTCCATGCGATTTGCGCCTCGCGATTAGCGACGTGTTTAAACATGTAACGTCCCGTAACGTCACCGAGTGCCCAGATATTCTTCTTGCTGGTTTCAAGAAAGTCATTAACAACAATGAAGCCTTGGTCATCAGTTTTGACCCCGGTTTTTTCTACCCGTAGCACATCGGCATTTGATCGGCGACCTGTTGCCACGAGAATACGTTCGCCTGAAAACTCCTGGTCTTCACCAGTTAGTTGGTTTTCACCAATAACAACATCTCCCTTCGTTGTCTTTTTCACTTCCCTGGCTGCGGTATTCAGGTAAATCTTCATTCGCCTTGATAGCGCTCGATGAAGTGCTTTTGAGATTTCAGGTTCATTATTCGGAACTAAACGTGGTCCACGTTGGAGCATTGTCACTTGAGAGCCCATGGCAGCAAGGAAGTGTCCGTATTCCGCAGCGATATATCCGCCACCAATGATGACGACACTTTTGGGTAATTCAGTGATTTCGAGAAGCGTCTCATTCGTTAAATAGTCAAGCTGGTCAAGCCCTTTAATGGGTGGAATTGATGGTCGGGCACCTGCAACAATGAAGATTTTTTTTCCTTCGATTTTTTCACCTGCCACTTCAAGTGTGTAATCTCTAATGAACTGCCCTTCAGCCTCATAGAAGTCAAGGTCTCGCGCATGCTGCAAACCTGCCCGCATGTGGCTAAGACTATCATCAATAGGCTGTCGCATACGAGCCATAATCGCTTTGAAGTCGATGTTCTTGATTTCTGCGTCAATCCCAAGTCGATGGGCTTCTTGAATTTCCACGATGCGATCAGCAGGGTAGATAAGCATCTTGGAGGGAATACAGCCGACGTTCAAACAGGTGCCACCTAATGGTCCTCGGTCCACATACGCTACTTTAAGACCAGCTCGATAGGCTGAATCCAAGATGATTCCACCGGAACCAGAACCAATCACAATAACATCGTATCTCTTCATACTCGATGATTACTAGTAGTTCCTTAAAATAGATTCACAACTTGCTAGGAGAGAAGGATGTTTTTTTCACTTACATTATGAAATTGGAAAATATTCATAAATTCACGATTTTTGAGACTGTTTCTTGGCGTTCATTCCTTTCAAGTATAAATAGCAGAAGCAGTCAGTTAGAAGTTGATGACAGAATTCCGGAAACAATGCGGCTGTCATTAAAAAAATTAGGAAAAGTAAAAATGACTCGGGTTAATAATGCACAATTAGTCATAGCTAGCCTAGTTATCGGATTGATTTTTCTCAGTGGCCTATCACCAACAACAACTACCGTGTCAGCACAACCAGAGCTTACGATTATGGAGATCCAAGGCAATTCTTGGAGTTCTCCCTACGTAGATCAAGAGGTTTGGACCGAAGGCGTTGTGACTGCGGACTATCAGTGGGAAGATGCTCGTGGCTTCTTTATCCAAGATCCTGATGGTGATGGTGAGCCCACAACATCTGATGGGCTATTCATTTACGAACGTTACCACACAGTGAATCTTGGCGATTATGTCCGAGTAAGAGGAGAAGTCCAAGAATATAATGGCCTGACTGAGATATTCGAGTATGAAACTGTAGTTGTATCAGAAGATAATCCCATTCCTGAACCAGTTGAACTCTATCCACCCTTTGATGACTATCTCTCAGACGTCTACTATGAGGCGCTAGAGGGCATGTTAGTTTCCTGTTCTGAAATGCGAGCCATTGCCGGTACAACATATGGTGAAGCGGCGGGTGTGAGAACTGAATTGGATAAGGACCGCGTGTTCGTGGATGATCCTTATGGAACCGGAGAAATTATCTTCACCGATGAAGCCGGCGGTGTCGAAGTCAACGCAAAGACTGGTGATATAATCAGGGACATCGTTGGTCCCCTTAGTTACTCATATGAGGAATACAAAGTACTTCCTAGTGTCGATGCCCCACCCACAGTCGAAGAAGGATTTCCAAAAATGGATCTCAGTCTTTGGATATGGAAATGGAAGGCATGGTGGTATGATCGACTAGGATACATCACAATCGCAACGTACAACATGTACAACCTCTTCATTGATTATAACGTTGAAGACGAATTGGCGAAACATGCTTTAGCCATTCATGACTACTTACGAGAACCTGATATCATCGCTGTGCAAGAAGTCGAAAACGCTGAAGTATTAGAGATGCTGGTGAATACACCACCCATTGAGACTGATTATGGCGTAATCTGCATTGAGGGACCGGATTCGCGTGGTATTGACGTGGGCTTGCTCTACAATAAGGATCGAATTGACGTCGTGAATGCTGAGGCAAGACAGACCTGCACTGACCTCGAAGATGGCTACGGACCGGGGACAGACCCCAATTATCCTTGTCCAGAAGGTTATAATCCACTCTTTTCACGACCTCCCTTGGTTGTTCACCTCAAAGTCAAAACCAAGAGTGGTTGGTGTTGGAACTGTCGGTATACAAGGTACAAAGATTTGTGGGTGATTGTGAACCACTTAAAATCAAAGAGTGTCTATGAGCCTTACTATGCTGATACGACACCACGACGAACCGAGCAAGCGGCGTGGGTTAGCCAACTTGTTGATGAAATTCAAGCCAATCATTGTGGAGCCAAAGTCATAGTACTCGGTGACTTCAACGATTTCATGATCAGTGATCCTCTTAAAGTACTACAAGACGGTGGACTAAAGGATTTGATGTGGAATGTCAACAAGAAGAATCGCTACACCTACATCTACCGTGGTGTCTCTGAAGTCCTTGATCACATCCTGATCACACCTTCGTTGAGATGGTATTGGAGAAGTATTCATGTGCTCCACTTTAATCCCGACTGGCCATACTCAATCTATCGCTACGATACCACATCAGCCCATTGGAGTACTGACCACGATATCGTAGTCGGAGCTTTCACTCTATAGTGCTGAACTATTGAGACTTAGTTTAGAAATGATGAGGGTTTACCTCTGTTCTGTGGTGACCCTCTTTCTTCTTTTTTCTTCAGAAAAGAGTTGAATGAATATAAATCAAATTGTTTATTTTAATTTTTTGTTAGCTTCTCTTATCAAGTGAGTTTCTCGTCATGAATTATGGTTTCTAATATGATTCTCGAATTAAGAATTTCTTGGCTATATGGGGGTGCAGGGATTTGAAGTTGGGCTACAACGGGAAGATGGTCTGATGCTAGCGAGGTTGGCACAGCATGACTGAGAACAGAAATCGTTGGTGAGATAAAGACGTAATCGATACGTTGGTATGGTCCAGTTGATGGCCAGGTAAGATTACCCGTTTGGGATAGGGCTACATCAAAGGAATCATTGAGAAATGCCGTGATGTCAGCATAAATGTCCTGATCGACTGGATCGGTTGTGTAGGCATCGACGTTGAAATCACCTGCCCAGATTTTGATGATACTTCCATTTGCGGCGACATAAGGTATTGCCACATCCGCTTGAATGCGTCGATCTGCAGAACTAAACGCGGAGAAGTGAACTGCGTAGACTGAGATTTGTTGTCCGGAAATTTCGATATCGGCTCGGAGGAGTGTATCATCTTCACTGGGGCTCTGCAGAATAATCTCCTCATAATGAAGAATGGGGTACTTGCTTAGGATTATGTCACTTTGCCATATGTGATCAGCTGATGTGACGGGAGCGAGGAACATGTTGAGTTTTTGAGCGAGCCATCTGGCTTGGTCGGTGGTTCCTGACATAATGACACCTGTATCCACCTCTTGTAGGACAATGATATCGGGATTAGATTGTTGGATGGTGGTGAGGATTCCATTCAGGTCTAGCCGGTTGTATACGTCAAAGGCTTCATGGATGTTGTACGTCATGACAACCACTTGACCGGTGGGTTGTGGATTTACCTGATATGTGATACCGCCCCAAACTCCCGTTATAATGAGGGGGGCTAGGAGTAATGAGATGATAAGAACGGAGTTCGTGTGGCGTTGGATGAATGTGCTCATTGGCTCAACCTCCTTAGTGTATACACGGCATAGCTTGATGCGATGCCGAGAAGGATAGCTGCGCTTAATATGATGGTTGATGTCTGACCTGCGAAGATGCTTCCTATATCGCCAAGATAGGCGTATGTGAAGCTGAAGGCAAACATGAAGTCCCAGAGTAGAAAGAAGAGGAAAGCGATGAACACTACGAGACAAAGAATAGTTGGAGACCATTGAAGTCTAGGATGAAGCGCAAATTGAAGAAGATAGTATAGATTGAAGAGAAGTACGATGTTTATGATGATGAGAACATAGGTATCAAACCATGTGGGATAGAAGGCAAATCCCGCGAAAAGCAGAATGGTGATGAAGTTTGATAGAGCCAATGTGTACCATTTTTCTTTTTCAAAAAAGTTTCTTCCTTTGGTGTGAAGTAACATTAGGCCCACAAGGGTCAGAATGCTAAGAGGTAATGTTTGGACAATAGCCACATCGAGAAGGTTATATGTCGGGAAAAGTCGGCGGAGTAGGGTGTGGGGACTTATTAACAGGCTGTGCTCAAGGAAGAGAAATGCCCCGATTCCCGCGATAGTAAATAGGCCAGCGATTCGCGAGGTGAGTGGGTGTGGTCCCGTTTTTTCATCCAAGTTTTTTGGAGCTGTTGTTGGAGTGTGTGGAGTTTGTTGTTGTCTCAAAATAATGAGCCCAATCACAGTAATTGAAAAAAGAAGTTGGAGTGGAAAATAAATCATGGTCCTAGATATGTCAGAAGTTGTACCAATTCCCCGAAACAGAATATCAAAGCTGAAGGCGAGAATGAAACATGTAGCGAGGAGGGCGGATTCACCAACTTGTCCAATTTGATGTTGGTCTTGACCTCGACTATAAAGATAAAATGGAAGGAAAATGGCATAAAATGCTACAACCAATGATGAGAATAGAAGTTCGAATTCGTAAGCAAGTTGAAGGCTGATTGGTATGGCAAA
>JBHLNC010000280.1:0-3584 GCA_048937435.1 Promethearchaeota archaeon
CACGAGCCCTGTTAACATTTACATTGGTGTTGAGGGTTGTCATGGCATAAATGTCGGTTGTGTTGTGTAATGAGACTCCTTGATGCTGATCAGCGGTTACCAGCCACGGACCTAGCACCCATACCCCAAGTGTTTCATTATACAAGTCTTGGCCAAAAAGGGCACTCCATGGATCTGTCACATCGTAGGTCGTTGCCCATCCTGCAACTGTGGGACGATCATCCGCTAGGTAAGCCACATCGCCATCAACGATGATATCATAATGATATCCTTGCCGTGGTACAGCAGAGATTAGTTGCCAATTGGTCAAGTCACTGATGTCGTAAATGTAGAAACTGGGACCTGCAGCTCCAAGATAGTCGACTGCATATAGATAGGAGCCTTGCACCCAGATAGCTGTAATGTTTGTACCATAACTAATTTGGTAGTAGGTATAGGTGTAGGGGTTTGAGATGTTAAGAAATCCCAATCCGTTTGAATAGGAGTAGAAACAGAGTTCACCGAATAAGAATGCATCAGTCATAAATGCTGCTGGTATTTGTTGATAGACTTGAATGTTACTTGGATCCAAGACATTAAACACATGAACCGCAGACTCTTCGATAAGAACTGCTATGTTACCTTGCACATCAAGTTTCTTTACATCTGTAACACCAATTGAGTAATTATCTAAAAGTATGGGAGCAGCAGGATCACTGACATCAATAGTGAGTAGTCCATCAGAACCTGCAGCGACATATGCGACGTCGCCTTGGACGCGAACATCGTTGATTTCGTATCCTCCATCAAAGACGCCTATTAGGGGAATCATAGCCATTCCAAGTCCAACTCGGTAGGTGTAAATGCCAGCAGAACCACCGATGCATACGATTTCGCCGTATAAGTCAACATCCCATGCATAACTGATAGGGATGGTGTCGATTAGAATGGGGTGAGTTGGATCAGTGACATCCAAGACAACGAGGCCATTTGAGCTGTCCGCCACGTAGAGGGTGTCGCCTTGAAGGGCAAGCTTTCGGGCTTCACCTGCAGTATCATAGCTACCGATGATTGAAGCCACGCTTGGATTACTGATATCGACAATTTGTACACCACCTGTACCATCAGCAATAAATGCGAGTGCACCATCAACGATGACATCCATCGCGTTGCCTGGTGTATTCACAACATCCACAGGAATGGGTGTCCTTGGATCAGTGATGTTCATGATGTTGAGGCCAGATAGTCCTTCAGCAAGGTAAACGAAGTGCCCTTCTACAGTCAAACCATGAACGTTAGGAGATAGATAGCCCATTGGAAGCAAGACTGGAGCATTAGGATCTTCGACGTCAATGACTCGAAATGAAAGTGAACTGGGGGAATCGAAGTTTGCTACATAAAGATAATGACCTTGAAATTCGAGGTCAGTAAAGTTCCCGTCTAAATAAATTGCTGATCCGATAATCGGTGAAAACGGATTGGTGACATTGTAGAATCCAACTCCTTCTGAACCAGGTAGTCCTCCGCCCATGGCGGCAAGATCACCTGATACAGCAACTGGTTCCTGAAATTGCCATGAACCTACCATACTTATTTGACTGATATCAGAAGGATTACTGATATCAAATAATCGAAAGGCATTGCTAGCTGAAGTTTGATTAATCGAAGCGTAAAGTGTTCGCCCTTGCACATCAATTGATAAAACTTCACCTGGTGTCATGAACGAATCAAGGAGTTGAGATGAGTATCCTCGAGCATTGGTTACGACTCCGCTTCCCCACCCGAATGTGGTGGTTTGAGCGTTATTTCGGTAGGTTGTTGTTGTAAAATCTTCGGAGAAAGTACCAGTCGCTAGGGGTGTTGCGTTATAGAACGGACTTGCATATGCTGCACTGAACGCAGGTATGAAGGTTAATGGAAGAAGTGTCACTAGAAGTAGACTAGCTAAGAGTTCTGAAATCTGTATTTTCATATATGTATCCCTCACTGGAGAGAAGTTATCCTGTAATAGAATTGAAATGATAAATAGTTGGTGTTGGTTTTGGTTTGCTTAAAAGAAAAGAAGGATTACACTCAGTCTTTCTCAAATGTTCAGCCCATTAATGAAAACCGAGTGAACTAACTATTTATACACTCTTACTACTGAACCAGAACTATAGCATTTTTGTTTTTTCAGGTGAGAAGCATACTGTGAGGTTGTTGAACAATAGGCAAAGAACTTATGCTGAAAGTGTCTAATTCGCTTTTGATCTCGCTGATTCGATACGCTGTGTCAGTATTGTGCTCATTTTTTCAACAATTTCATCAGGCATTTTTGTAAATAGGACCTTTGGTTTAGGTAGTTTTATTTCAGAAGCAAGTGGCTCTAGACAACCTTTCACCGTGGTTTCGTGAACATTTCCTGATTGACTCAGTTGTTGCCAGAGGCGCTCCGCTACAGTTGGCATTACTGGTTCAATTAAAATGGCGATAGCCTTGAGGAGTTGTAGACATTGATACAAATCACTTTGGCAACGCGTAGAATCTTCTTTGATTGATTTCCAAGGTTCACATTGTTGGAAGGTTGTGTTTCCATACGCAGCAAGTTGCATCGTACTATCTATAGCTTCTTTGAACCGAAATTCATCCACTGATTTCTGAACCGATTCGATTGTCTGAGTGATTTTCTTCTTAGTCTCTGAAGTAAGAGCGCCTTCAGGGATTTTCCCGTAGTTTTTATGAATAAACAGGAGTACTCGGTATGCATAATTTCCGAAAATACCGACAAGTTCGTTGTTCATTTTGATTTGAAAGTCCTTCCATACAAAATCGAGATCCTTGGTAAACCCGGTGTAAGATAGCATATAATATCGGACTGCATCAAGGTCAATCTGGTTCTTGATGAAATCGTCTTCGATGTCAATGACGAATCCACGGCTCTTTGATAATCCGTGACCTTCGACTTTGACCATACCGCTTGCGACGACAGCATATGGTGTATTGTAGTTAGCGCCCTTGAGCATTGCTGGCCAAAAGATTGCATGATGGTAAACAATGTCTGCTCCTATGAAATGAACGAGCTTTCCGTCACGAATCCAGTACTTTTCCCAGTCAGCACCTTTCTGCCTTGCCCATTCCTCGGTAAAAGAGATATAGCCTGCATAATTTTCTGCCCAAACATAGAGTACGAGTTCATCGTCATCCGGGTATGGAATGCCCCACTTTAGGTTGCGTGAGATGTTCCATTCTTTGAGTCCTTGCCGGATCCAGCCTAGGGCATAATTACTCGCAAGGGGAGTTCCTTTCAATTGCTCATTAAACTTGATGAGGAAATCAGTGAAGTCAGGCAGTTTGAAGAAGTGGTGTCGGGTTTTCTTTATGATAGACGGATTTCCACATGTTACACATCGCGGGTCAATGAGCTGTTCTGCGTCGAGGTATCGTTGACAGCCTTGGTCACATTCATCGCCACGGGCTTGAGCCCCACAATAGGGACAAATTCCTGTAAGAAATCGATCAGCTAGAAATGTTTGGCAGGTTTTACAATAGGGTAATCCGACTTCTCGAGTTTCGATGTGCCCATTTTTCTCAAGAATTCGAATAATGGTTTGGGCTCTCCGATAATG
>JBHLNC010000281.1:0-3581 GCA_048937435.1 Promethearchaeota archaeon
TAAAATCGGCTCGTCATTGATTCACCATGGACCCGTCTACACTTCTTCCAATAGATGGACTCAGCGAGGGTTATGGTCTTCGCGATGATGCCTTAAATCAACTTTTAATGACAACAGGCTATCGGGAAGTAACTCTGCAATATCGTCCCGCAATTAACAACATCCAAAAAGCCTTCAGTAGTGATACTCGGCTTCGAATTATTGCTCTGCCACTCGATGAGGATCGAGATCCCCTCTGGCCGCATATGGCATGGATGCCACTTTGGTCCAACCGCGACACTTGCGTGCTTGTTGCTGATCCTTTGGAGCCGCCATGTCGTCATGATACAGAATATTCCATTCCCTTGGGTTTTGCCCAACACTATTCACACTCTGTTGAAGACTACCCCTACTATCTTCCAGTAACAACCCCAGAAATGCTGTGGCCTAAATATTTAGAAAACTGTCCTATCCGATTGTCATCAGCATACATCTTAAATCCCAAAGTTCCCCACCAAGTGGATGATAGTGATCCAACTATTTATTCAATCACGCTAGAGGTAATCCTTCGATTACGTGCGTACATTGCTGATCAATTGTTAATGACTCGAGGATTTACGTCAGGTGTCACATACCAACATACGACTATGCTGTATGAGCTTCCTCTTCCAGCCTATCCGGATGTTGCTCAATCACCTTGGCTCCTCTCATTTCTATTAATTGATGCAGCGAGAGCAGTATTGACTTTAGGCAAATTGAATTATCTCACATTCGCAGGTCTTCGAAGTCTAGTGGACCAAGCCCGCACACGGTTACAAGAACTCGATCGGCATGTTGGGAAGATCCATTCCCAAACAACCCTTCTATCTAGGTTTCATCTTGCTATTAGATGTTTTAGTTCTCTACGACTATCCCAGTTACGAACACCTTCGGAAACCAATCAATTTGTCTGTGAGCTGCTAGAAAAAGTTGGAATCTTCCAAACTGACACATAAAATAGAAAGCCCTATTCATACCGTTTAAACTGAAATAAAATCATCATCTCTTTGGCTAGCATCGCCGCTGTATTTGTGAACCACCATTGATATGCAAAAAGAATCCCAATCCAATACTCCAAAGAGTTCCTATATTCTTCTGCGACTTGCTTTCACTGATATCAGCCCAATCAGACAAAACTTCATCATACTCGCTAATTATGAAAATCAAGCAAATAGTAGTTTAAAAGCTTAAAAGCCAAACGAATGACAGATACCCCTCACCTTCGAAGGTGAACGTTGCTATGCAATTTCCTTCTTCAGACCCAACATGGATAGTAGAATTGATAAAATTCTTTGTATTAATCAGTATAGGGAGTATTCTATTTTCTCGATGGTTCCGATCAACACGACGATTCTACACAGACTTTCCCTTCCTCATGTCGATATCCGTCATTTTCATTGCCATTGGTGAACTGACGGACGTGTTTGTTAATTCGGGACTAGGTGTTTTCACACTCGAGTTGTATAAAGTTCGAGTGGGTCTAGTGATCACCGCTATGTTGCCGATGTTATACATGACGGTTCTAATCTGGTTATCCGACCACATGCGAGCAGGGAAAATATTCATGACGATTTTTGCAATCTTTAGTCTAGCAGTCATCGCTAGCCTATCAACTATCGACCTCACACGTCTTGTGGGCGTTTTATTCCTCCTAGTCGTTATTATTCCGTTCATC
This sequence comes from Promethearchaeota archaeon, assembly GCA_048937435.1. Taxonomy (GTDB): domain Archaea; phylum Asgardarchaeota; class Hermodarchaeia; order Hermodarchaeales; family Hermodarchaeaceae; genus Hermodarchaeum. The sequence continues at coordinate 1,694 of JBHLNC010000281.1, forward strand.
GTTACATTCTCTTGGGCGTGGTTCCTCAAACGGCTCCCAGACATTCATAGCGGCTTGGTCGTTTTTGGTATCATTTTCCTTTTGAGTGGCCAATTGTTCAAGGCTATAGGTGGTATTATGGGTCTTTATTCCTGGCTCTGGTTTGCTGAGGTTCTCGACCTCCTTGGCTTCTCTGTAGTTGTAGTAGGATTTATGATGAAACCAGGATGGGCAAAACAAGCCCAAATTAGCTCTCCACCACCTATGGATTAGCAGGTTAAGAATCCCCTATTCGAAGTCTAAAGCAAAAAATGAAAGTAATCCCGCTTTGCTAGATTTATGGAGCCTCAACTGGAATTCCATTCATGAGATATTGAGTAACATGTTCGAAGGTAGTTATCCGAGGCATCTTCGTTTGACCAACAGTACATTGCCCCGATTGAAGCCGATGATGCTGATAGTTGTCAAAACTACCATGCGGGAGGACGTGAACGATGACAGGATTAAGGGTTCCCGCATCCCTGATCACGAGGTAACAGTTGTTTACTTCTCGGAGGATTTCATCAACCACGTGAGTTAACCGTGTCATGTTCTCAGGTGTTCCAGTTAATTCGGCAAAGATATGATATGTTGCACCTGACGCCTTGACTTGAGGAGCAACTACAAAGTCTCGCAACTGGGTTCCTTGTTCTTTACAAGCCGTTGTTAATGCAGTTCCAATGTCCCATTCAGATACTTTCTCGCCACTGAGATTAATGATGTTCTCACTTTTTCCAATACATCGCATGTCAAGTGGATCGACTGAGTCAAATATCACCAGATCGTGAACATCATATCGCCAGAGACCGGAAGGAGAACTTACAATCATGCGGTAGGGAGTCTTTGGCTTCACGTCACTTAGAGGAAGTGTTTCAGCATCAGGTGGGAGTGGACCAGGATAGTCTTCTGCAAATTCAAAGAACACGTCATCCACAAAAGGTGCGACACCTTTCATCTCCTCATACACCTGGAACCCATACATTCCCTCGGTTCCACCATATGCATCGTGAATATGTACATCCCCTACAAAATCACGAATTGAGGGTGCATACAAATCACGAACTACGCCTGTGTTGAAAATAACAGATAAATCAGGCCAGATCGTTTTGAGATCTAGCTCATTCTCATCGATAAGTGCTTCATTGAGGATCTTCTGAGTCTTATACGAAATCGTGGAATCGTTTTTGAGCCAAGTATAGGATTGGTATTTTATTCGACGTAGTAAGGCTAATACGAACGATGTGACACCTCCACAAGCGGTGATTTTTCGACTTTCAACACCTTGACGAATTGCTTCACGGAATTTCAGGTCCCAATCTTCGATATCAAATACATAAGGCCTTGGGACAATTTTGCGACGTAAGAGAATATTCCCAGTCTTGGCAGCATGTCCGGTGACATACCCCACAGTCCATTTTCCGATTTGCTTGTAGACCGAAGGAGCCGCCATCGTGAGAATTTTGCCTTGGAGAAAAGGTCGTATTTGATCTGCTGCAGCAAAGGCTCGGATTCGCATACTATTAACTAATTTATTACAGAACCGCGTATAGGGGATAAGCTTTGGTTCGCCAGTAGTTCCACTGGTTGCCATAACCACTTCAATTGGTTCAGGATAAAACACATTAGAAATACCCTTGAGTTCTTCCTGAATGTAAGGCTCGAAATCTTTGTACTGATTTACCGGAATCTTTTCGATAAAATCCTGATAACCACGAATGTCACCAAACCCATGCCGTCTTCCGAAAGTTGTACCTGCAGAATAATTGAGCAATTCATTGAGAGCCTTTTCTTGAGCTGCCACCGGGTCTTCGAGGCTTCGAATGAAAGGCTTCACCGATACCCGGTACAATAATTTAGAGACAAGTGTCCA
>JBHLNC010000282.1:0-3571 GCA_048937435.1 Promethearchaeota archaeon
GCATTGGGATGATACGAGGTGCCCCACCATTCCTGTTCGGGGCGCCTTCTGGTGAAATATGAGTGAATTTGTGGCGAGGGAAGGATTCTACGCCGTGTCTTGAAGAACGTGCCAAGGATATGCAAACCTTCATGGAAGTATTGTGGGAGTACACGGAGTTCTTGCTGCCAAGTAGGTGTGGGATCGAATCCGGTTTGTACAAAATCTTGTAGTTGAGATTGAAGAATTTCTGGGATCGTTTTATCTAAGATGATTTCAGGGTTCAAAAAGAAATCGAAATCGTGCAATAACTCAATGAATATCGGAGGATTGGGTTTAACCTTGTTGAGAGTATGAGCAATAAGACATGCTCCGTATCGTGAACTGGCCCGCCGTTTCCCCATAGCGTCAGGAAAGTCGAGAGAGTATTTGGTTAATTCCTGGAGTAACTGCGGATTGTCTTGAAACGTTTCAGGAGCAACTGCTGACACATATAGAAGCGTGTTACTTGGATTAATGCTCCCAGTAAACCACGGAATAAGAATCGTTTCTGCCAACACTGGAGTATCACTCATATAGTCTATTGAAGAGTCGAAGATAGGTAAAAAGGAAAGGGGTTGGGAGCGAAGAATCACCCGATTCTAGGAGGGAGATTTTTCGCCCACAAGTTGGATTATCGCTAGTCAACGTCTACTTCGATACGTCGCAGGAGGACGAGAACCTCCTTCTCGACACCATTGATGTTAGGAACATTGTCCATAACAATTGTAGTTTTCCTTCCTGGAATCGTGAATGTCAGGCGACCCGAACGAAGAAGAAGATATTCAAAGATATCTGGAATTTCTTTGTAAAACATCACATTGCCTGTTCCATATCGTTCCACATCACCTAAGATTCCTTTCTTGAAGACAATTTCGTTTTGAAAGATCTTGACATAATAGAGGCGAGCTCTGATCCAGGCGATGAAAATGACCACACAAAAGATGGCAATGAACGCGAGCATAGAGTTCGCGTTAATGACGAGTCCAAGATTCGAAGGATCAAATATCGGTAAAGTTCCAGTAGAACTAGCGTAGAGTGCAACAGCCAAAACAACAATGATAATTACTAGGATAATAGCGACGATGAAGTTCTTGCCAAAGTCAAAGGTTACAAGAAGCAAATTAAAGAAGAATATGACAAGCCAAATGAAAGTCAGAAGAGTAACGATCCTAGAATAAAGTAATGGGTCAGGAATAAAGAATTGAAAGACAACAATTAAACTTCCGATAACTAGCGACATAATAGCCATAGGATAGAAAAGAACAGTTTTGGGGTAACTACGAATTGTTATTGGTTCAAGTTCGGGTCTAGCTGGTTCAGGTTTTTCAACTTCAGTGGGTTCAAACGGTTCTTCGATTTCCTCAGTCATAGTAACTTCCACCAGTACTGGTGAATCTAGAGAAACAAGTCTCTAGCGGCTAATTCTTTGGAACCTACTTAATCTTTACTCAGAGAATTCATTTGGTCTTCGGTATCGGTCCAAAATCGGATCAATAATACTCATTACGAGAAGGATGGCTGCAACAACCCAGACTAATGCCTGAAGAGCATCAATAGTAGCAGTTACTGTTGCGATAGAGGGAGGGAACCTAACTACCAATACTTCTACAATAAACGTGGGAAGAAATCCACCGATTATCATGGCTGAAACTACACATAAACTCATCCAGAGCACTGGTGACCTCCTATTTCGGTAAAATGAGGGGATACCTGTGCTCAATCCAAGGGCAATGTTGCCAATCAAAGGAATGAGAGGAAATTCCCAAAGTGCGCCACTTACGCCAACGAACACGCCACAAAGGGCACCACCCAATGGTCCAAGAATCATCCCAGCCAGGAGCGGCAGCAAAAATCCGGGAGTAAGAGAAACAAATGGAGGAAAGATAGGAATGGAAATCTGTCGGAAAATCACACCAGAGGCTGTAAAAAGGGCTAATAAAGCAATCCAGATTGAGAGCGAAAGGGTACTCTTTCCCCTAGGTTGAAGGGTGAAATTTGGGGAAGTCACCTTCTCTTCCTTCAAATAGATATCAGACATCCTTGAGGATAATCTCTTTATCAGATTCAAAGAGGTCATGAGCAGTTTGGAAAAGCTTGTCAAAGTTATCGACAGGAAACGCCTCTTTTTCTTCATCACAGATCTGAAACTCGAGGCTTTCCTCACCTAAGTAAATGAAGGCGCTGTAATAGCCCCAAGCTGAGACCACAACAAAACTTAACGAGGGTTCTTGCAGGTGGAGGTTGCCATCACGATAGGTGACAAAAAATTCGTTACCCTCCAAACCGCGACCACCATGTTCACGGATTGCACTATCTAAGGCTGTTAGAAAACGGGTAATCTGTTGAAGCGAGTAACGTAAACCATAGTTCATCGTCCAGCTATACACTTGGGCGGTGGTGGTTTCTGTTTCAATGGGTTCGCCATCATATTTGAATTTCACACGACTTTTCACAGGTCCAATTGTTGCGTCGGTTTTGCTTTTCAATTGTTCAGTCATTTCTTGTAACATATCGAGTTGTTCAGCAAGAACGGGGAGGTCAATGTAGCCCCAGAGAGCTTTTCCTGATCCTGATGCTTCTGTCCTTTCCACCACACTGATGTTTAAAGTGAGTGGTTCGGATGCCTCGTCTACACTGATTTGCATTTCTACCATTTCGCCAACAGCGTGTAATCGTACAGTCCATTTATCAGTAAGGGCTTGATGGATTTTGATTAATGGTGTACCCGTTTTCCAGAGGAATAATGGACATTGATATTTGTCAGCCACTGGTACTCGCCTCGGGTTCTTGTTGCTTAACCACACGTTGATATATGTTTCGAAATAGCAGAGGAGAAGTAAATTGGATACAAGGATTATGGTTACAGCTATGTGCTCTGTGAATGTTGGGCAAGTAATTCCTCATTGGTTTTATTGAATCGAACAACGAGTTCAGCAATAACACTATCAAGAAAGACGGCTGAGGCGATTTCAAATTGTGTGCCTTCAGGTGTTAGGCTTGCCTCCTCGCCCTTTTCTCGGCGGGCAACGTCGACTTTCGTTCGCCCCATGAGTTTAACGACTAAATCGCTCATCCGGCCAATCCAACTTTCCGGATAGCTGGTGATTGAGATGATTTGAGGATTTGAATCCAAATAGCTTTCAATGATGGCTTTCACAATTGCTGTTCGCCCACTTCCTGAGATTACTAATAGCAAGTCGCCTTTATGCAAATGTGGAACAGATCGACTATTCGTAATGAAATAGACTGGTACATTTAGATGCTCTAGACGGGTTTGAAACATTTGTCCCACCATTGCAGAACGACCACTGCCGACCACAAAAACGCAATGCCCCTCTCGGGCTGTTTTTTCGATAATATCGACAAATTTCGTTACATTAGCCGCGTTCTCTCGTAGAAATTCAATGTTCTTCTGAAGGTTATCAGTGATAAGTTGCATGGCCCGAAGAAACGTTCTATCCTTCTTTGTTCCAGCCTTGGATGTCAAGGGAACTTCTCACCAAATGCCACAAAGATGTTCTCCTTTAAAAGCCCTATTCTTACTTCGTAG
>JBHLNC010000283.1:0-3560 GCA_048937435.1 Promethearchaeota archaeon
ATAATCATTCTTTTCAGCTTCTTCAACTGTAAGATCAACAATGTCATAATTAAACTCATTTGGACTGGGGAATCTCGCTTTCAATTTATCCAAATCTTCAGGAGTTCGAATCGTTCCATCGACCCACCATGTAGTTTTCGCGTCTTGTTTAATCTTGTACTGCTTCCCCCATAGATCGACGTATGTCGTGCTATCGATAAATTTATGTGAATAACCTTCTGGAAAGACCTTATAGTCAGAAACAACTAAAAAGTCTAAATCCATTTTTTGTCGAGCCTCATTCTCCAATTTTTGATTAGTCGTTATCATAGTATTATAGTCAACTTCCCCTGTCTCCCCTGTCGCTCCAATCACCGCCCCTGACTTTGCACCATAGGCTTTCTTGCCTGTGACTCGCTCCATATGAATTACATCCATGAAGCTTACATCCATGGGCACCATATCAGGTTCCTCAAAATTCATAGCGGCAATAACTCTTTCAATGTGCGTCATGGTCACTATTAGGCACCTCCAACTCGTTTTAACTTCGAAATATCCTTTAGAAATCTCCTCGTTTTTTAAAAAATGTATTTTACCTACTACTTAAATTTTGTATTTAAGGTTTCCTCAAAAGACAATTACCGACTCTGGTGATAAGATTGAGAGACAATTCATCGGAGGTTGTAGGTTAGAATAACCTAGGCAGTTTTATAAACTAGGACTCCTAATATACCGAACGGAGTTTTGAATTTTACACTCAATATGGTGAGTCTATGGGGTATACGTTCAGAACGGGGTTAATGGGACTTCTTGTAGTATGTTTGGTCTGCTTGATCGCCAGCACCTCAATAACAACAACTTTAGCCGCTGAACCAAGCTGGGGAACATTGTCAATAGGCAATGAAATCGAATGGGAATCAAATAGCTATGGAAATGTTGAAATGGAAGTGCTTGACGTAGAAGGCAAGACTATAACGCTGGAAGTTACAGTAAGTGGTAACACCGAAACTGAAATACTCGACGCCGACGCAAGCATTACCGAACTTAACCTTGCCTATGTTTCACCGTGGCTGCTGCCAAGAAGTTACCTAGAGGAAGACTTGAGTCTTTCTACTCAGACTTACGTTTTCGATGGCGTCAGCTACAACGCCTATTATAGTGAATCTAGCAGAAGTTATCGAGACGTCAACACAGGTATCCTCTTTGAATCCAGATCTTCTGATGGTACCATAACCAATAAATTGGTTTCGACTGACGCCTATATGGCAGTAGCAACCGTTTCAGTTGGTGTTTGCCTCGGCACACTGTTGATTGCCTTAGTTTCAGTGACTGCGTTAGTCTCATATAGTATGATCCGACTTCGAAAGAAGGATATCGTCTAACTAACTACCCATCTTTTTCTTTTTAGTAACGCAATCATTTTGTCATATTAATACAAGTAGATTCTCATAGAGTCTGGACACAAAAGAATTAATTCAATCTCTTCAAAAATGTAGATCAGCACTTCATTGGAATTATTACATTGACATATTAAGTTTAACGAATGTTGATCAACATTTACAATTCAAAAGGCGTGAATCTATCATATAGAGCTTAGAAATTGGCTCTTTTTAAGTAAGGATTCACGTCACAATATATAAAAGTATATATAGAACCTCTAACGAATATACTCTTTACTTTTAGAATAACAAGGTGAGCAAAAAATGGCAAAAATTCAGACTGTAAAAGGTGATATATCGCCTGAGAAACTCGGATGGACGCTCTCACACGAGCATTTGAACGCAATTAATACTGTGTGGCACACACCTCCGCCTGAAGGCGACCCCCTCCAAAAATATGTCGAAGGTACGATTACACTTGAAAACCGAGGAATATTAGTAAAAGATGCAGGTGTTTGCAAAGCTAACCTAACCCTCCATGATTGTCCAGATGTTATTATCGAGGAAGTAAAAGTATTCAAGGAGCTTGGAGGAAGTAGTTTAGTAGAAGGTACTCTTGCAGGTGGACCAGGGAGAGATCCTTTATTCTATAAGAAGGTAGCAGAGGCAACTGGTATTAATATAATATGTTCTTCTGGCTTCTATGTATGGCCGACACACCCTGAAATGGTTAAAGACATGAGCATAGACGACGTGAAAGACTTCGTTGTGAAAGAAGTTACCGAAGAAATAACCTTCCCGAAACCTACAGGAATTAAAGCAGGTAACATTAAGGCTGCGTGCTTGTATCCTCTTGAAAATGAAGATGAAATAAAATGTGTCAAAGGTGTGGCACGGGCTCAAGCAGAATTGGGAGGCAAGGTTTCATTCTGTATACACCCAACGATGTATGATGGAGAAAACCGTATGAGGCTCTTCCCACATAAATTAGACGAAATTTTAAACTATATAACGGCAGAGGGCGCGAATCTGGAGAAGTTTTATTTCAACCACTGTGATATTTTCATAAGCGACAAGCGAAAGAAAGTCAATGTAGAGACATTAGCTAAGACAGCGGATGCAACTGGAATTACAATGAATATAGATATGTGGGGCAACGACCACGTATGGAACCAGTTCTGGCGCGGTGGACCACTTTCAGGCGACAACGACAGAATGCTAGCACTTATGGAACTACTTGACAGAGGCTTTGAGAAACAAATCATGCTCTCCCACGATACCTTCACAAAGATGCAGTTACTAAAGTGGGGTGGCTACGGCTATGGCTATGTTCAGCGCCACGTCGTCCCATGGATGAAGGAACTGGGGGTATCTGACAGCACAGTCCGTCAGATGGTCATCGATAACCCGAAGCGAATGTTTTCCATATAAGTCCCATACTTTTTTAAAATATAAAGAGGACTTCTTTCCTCTCTACCTCTTTTTCTCTATCAAACAAAATTTCGTTGCTTGTAATGAACATTTTTCTTAATGTAAAGAAATTTTCAATTGTGAATTAGACCCTACTAACGTTGGAGACGGTTCTTGGGTAAAAATTATAAATCGCTCATAGTCTCTCAAAGTAAAAAAATATGAGGATTTTCTATGTTCAACTTTGAGAAGGAACAGAAACGCTTTAGTATCGGAAATATTGAGATTGGGGGAGATCCCTGGAGATATCCTACCGTTCTAATTGGGACGATATTTTATAAGGGTGACAAAACCGTAGAAGACGAAAAATCTGGGAAATTTGACAAGGAAAAAGCGGAAGAGGTAATTAAGTTACAAGAGGAATTTTCCGATAAGACGGGTAACCCTTGCATGATTGATGTGGTTGTAAGTACAGAAGAGAATATGAGAAAACATCTTGATTTCGTTTCGAGCGTCACAGATATGCCCATACTCATGGATGGTGTGATCAGTTCGGTAAAAGTTTCTGGCCTTGATTACATCAAGGAAGCGGGTATTAAAAATGTTGTTTATAATTCTATAACTATTGATTCTGGTCAGGATGAACTAAATGCTATCAAAGAATCAGGGATTGAAAGTGTTTTATTACTTGCCATGAACATGAAAGATTTCAGTTCAAAAGGGAGAGTTGATGCTGCAACACAATTGGTTAATACTGCACAAGAAATCGGCGTTACCAAACCCATTATTGAC
>JBHLNC010000284.1:0-3559 GCA_048937435.1 Promethearchaeota archaeon
TTTTTTTAACACTAAACACGACTGGGCGTCCGACCATCATTTCAGCTAATTGTTCACGGGAGGTATCTTCTTTCCTCACAGTTCCAACAAGTGCACCGTCTCGTAATACAGATATTCGGTCGCAGAGGGCCATGGGTTCACGGAGTTTGTGGGTGATAAGGATTATTGTTTTTCCTTCTTTTCGGAACGTTTCTAGGGTTTCAAAAAGCTCATCAACTTCTTGGGGGGTTAACACTGCTGTAGGCTCATCTAGAATCAGAATGTCAGCATCACGATAAAGAATTTTTATAATTTCTACTCGCTGTTGGAGTCCAACAGAGAGATCCCGAATTTTTGATTGGGGGTCAATGTGCAATCCGTTTTCCTCAGCGATATGGAGGATTTTTTCTTCAGCACTCTTGAAATTCATAGGCATTGCAGGATTAATACTAGGTTTCCAATACTTCAGATCAGCAGTTAAATTTGCATACAGAGGTTCAGCACCCAGAATGACATTCTCTGTAACTGTCATGATGGGAATGAGTTTGAAGTGCTGGTGCACCATTCCAATACCAAGATGGATAGCATCATGTGGGGATTTGAAATTCACTTCTTTTCCGCGAATTTTCACCGTCCCAGAAGTTCGGGTGAGCAGTCCATAAAGGACATTCATTAATGTCGTTTTTCCCGCTCCGTTTTCGCCGAGAAGACCATGGACTTCCCCTTCATCAATTCGGAGTGTAATATCACGATTCGCCTCCACATTGCCAGGAAAGACCTTCCAGATATTCTCCAGCTCAATAGCGTAAATTGAAAACGCCTCCATCAAAGTTAGTCTGATATTGTCAGCCTTTCTAACAAAATGGCGACATAGACTGTTAGCAGTTCTTCTAGTATATAATCTCAATGTTTGTAAATCAAAGAAAAAAGGGGGAGAGGGGGCTTGCTAGCCCTCTCAATTTTATGCTAACCAATCAAAGTCGAGTGGAATTACGTAAGTGCCGTTAATAATACCCTGCGTAAGATCAGCGAGCATATCACGGGTAGCTTGTGGCCATGACCAGCCTAGAAGAGTTTCGTTATCTTCCCAACCCACACCACCGTTGGCGAGGTTGTGGAATTGAAGCCCAGTCAAAGGTACACCAATATCACAAGCAGCTTCAATGACCCAGTATACTCCGAGATCGACACGTTTCAACATTGACGTGAAGATGACCGTGGGTGGACCAGGATTGTCCGGATCAGGACAGCCAAGGAACATCTGTGGCATATCTACTCCGATAGCCCATACAGGATATGCAAGGGTGCCATTCGTTTTGACAGCAGAGTCAAGACAGCCGAGACCGGATTTACCGGCAGCGGCGAAGATAATGTCAGCACCAGCAGCATACATTCCATCCGCTAGTGATTCACCAAGTACTGGGTCACCAAAATCATTCACATAGGTGTGTACAAATCCAGCACTTCCAGTCTCGTTGTCAAGGGCGAAAGAGGGATTACTGAAGTTTGCACCCCAGAAGTACCCAGCAGCAAACTCCCGGATGAGGGGAACGTCCATTCCACCTACAAAGCCGATTTTGTTTTCGCCCGTCATGGTGCCAGCAAGTGCGCCAACGAGTGCGGAGCCCTCACCAGCAGCGAAGAGAAGTGATGTGACATTTGGATATGTACCAGGATCGATGAACATGTCAACGATGGCGAAGTTTTGGTCAGGATAGTCTGCAGCCACATTCATCATAGCTTCAGATTGGTCATACCCGATACCAATGATTACATCGTACGGATCCGCCCAGGGTAAGTGGGCAGCATATTGCTCTAGGAAGGGTTCGTATTGTGCAATTTCATCTGGCTCAACATAGGTGAAGCTGATGCCAAAATCATTTGCAGCTTGTACGGCACCCAGATAGCAGCCGTCATTGAAGGATTTGTCTCCGAGTCGACCAGTCGCAAACACGATGGCCACGTTATCAGGATTCGGTGGAGCTTCCTTGGGTACAAGGAACCACCAAACCGCGATAGCACCACCAGCAACAATGATAATCACTATGAAAATAATGGCGATTAGTCTTGTATTGCTTCCATTACTCATATTTGGCTCCTCCAATTGCTCAGTATCAGAAAACGTCGAGGTTAGAAGCAATATTGAGCGTTTCTAGTCCGACTTATTTCTGATATGAACAAGAGGGTTAAGCCAGATACGTTCAAACGTGTATAAAAATCTAGACATATGACCACATGTAGTGGCTCCATTTGAAAATATGGTTCGTAACTCATGCATTAGAAGTCACTAACCAAGCCACCCTGCCCGACCACCAATAACTGAGTAGATCCTAAAGAATCGGTTTTTCCTTCTGCCTCATGGATATGACCACTATAGACAGCCAGGGGTTGTACTTCGGTAACAAAATCGCGGAGACTGTGATAGCCGATATGCACTCCACTCCAAGTCCTATCCACTGCCGTTCCATAGGGGGGTGTGTGGGTTACCAATACCAGATTCTCAAGAGACATAAACTGTTTGAGAATCTGTTGCACTTCTTCTTCCGAAACACCGAAGGGTAATCCGGGCTTTCCTCCGCCAAGTCCTGCGAAGGTCTTTGATGCCAATACGACATATTCTCCGTGAAAATAGGTGAAGTGGGAATGTTCCTTGCAGATTATTCTCAATTCGTTGGCATCGTCATGGTTTCCGGGCAACAGGTACACATCAGTACCAACATCAAGTTGTTCTAGGGTTTCTTCGAGTCCCCTCCCAAAGCTCGCAAAATCGCCTAGTCCAAAAGCAACATCCATTTCCGGTAATTGTTGGCGGATTCGTGTAATGGCACCTTGGTCGCCGTGAAGATCTGAGAAGAACAGTATCCTCATGACCGCTAGAACACGTGGGCACCTAACAAAAAGTTTCCGAGAAAGATGCCCAGGTGGAGTAAGAAATCCACACTAAATATGAGATGCATAAAGCTTGTGGTTGGTTGTGTAGTCTCAGATTTTACCTTCGACAACGATTAGCTCTTCAGTAATGATGGCGAGAACAACCGCCACACCAATGACGCCCGTAAAGACACTTAACGCCGAACCTCCTGGAGCTAGCCCCATAAATTCGCTGATAAGTTTCCAGACAAGGGTTAGTAAACTCATTCCTGCCCCAAGACCAACAAGCCAGCGACCAATTCGTTGAATCTTTGCTGCTACAAGGAGTGCGCCAGCTATCACTGTTATACCACCAAAAGAACCAAGCCAGTGAAGGATTGAATTCGCGATTAATGCGATTGGTAAATACTGTGCAGGGAGACTCAATAGATTCCAGACTAATAGAATGTATGATGAATAATCAATTGGATTTGTATAGCCACTAAGGATTAAGAGAGTTCCTGTAATCAATCCGAGAATAATTGCTGCAATATTACGTCGAAGCAAAATATCACCTAGGAGGTCCTACATTTACTTCTTCTTAAAAGCCCTAGCAACGTCTCAATCTACATGTTGCAAGGGGCAAAGGAGTTTATAGGGAGGGCAACAACGATTTGATTCAAATTACTTGGCAATCGAATATGTAGGAGGCAGTTGTTTCATATGTCTG
>JBHLNC010000285.1:0-3558 GCA_048937435.1 Promethearchaeota archaeon
CGTTTGTGAAAAGGAATCGATCCGCTTTGAGGATTCAGAAAGAGACCATACTTTCAAAATCGGAGCGATAATTGTCGCAACGGGATTTCAACCCTTTAATCCTGAAAACCTGAAAGAATACGGCTATGAGCGCTATCCAGATGTGATAACTGCACCAGAACTGGAACGATTATTAAATCCTTCTGGACCTTCTCAAGGAACAGTCATCCAACCCTCAAATGGAGAACCACCAAGAAAAGTTGCTTTTGTGCAGTGCGTGGGCAGTCGCGATATTCGAATCGGACGACCCTATTGTGGTCGCATTTGCTGTACTTACGCAGTCAAAGAAGCAGTGCAATTAAGGCTAGCTCAACCTGATACAGAGGTCTACCTCTTCTATACAGACATGCGAACCTTTGGGAAGGGGTTTGAAGAGCTCTATGAACGAGCCGCACGCGAACATGGGGTTAATTTCATCCGTGGTCGTGTAGCAGAAATCGAACAAGATCCACAAACCAAGAAGCTATTGGTTCGAGCGGAAGACACTGAGCTTTGCGAACCAATTGAGTTACCAGTCGATCTCGTTGTGCTTAGTGTAGGAGTCGATCCAGCACCCACCAACGCTAAATTAGCTACTATTTTGAATCTTCCATTAGATGAGAATAACTTTTTCCTGGAAAAGCATCCCAAGTTGAATCCTACAGGTACATATTCGGCAGGAATATTTCTTGCGGGGAATGCACAAGGACCCAAGGATATTGCTGACACAGTTGCCCATGCAGGATTAGCTGCTGCTCAAGTCGGAACACTACTCCACCGACGAAAGATTTCTCTTGAAGTCCACGCCCCAATTCTCGATTCCCAACTGTGTGAACATTGTCATCTATGTGAAAAAACCTGTGATGCAAATGCAATATCCTTTGAAGGATCTGATCTTCCCCTCATCGATGAACTAGCCTGCACTGGATGTGGCGCCTGCGTGGCTGCTTGTCCCACAGGAGCCCTTGATTTGCCCAGTTATACACGACAACAATTACTTGCAGCCGTGGACACCGCCTGTGAAAATAACCCACTCCAACCAATTATCATTGGATTTCTGTGTAACTGGTGTGCCTATGCCGCTGCAGATAGCGCTGGCGTAAACCGACTCCGATACCCACCCCAACTCATCCCTATTCGCGTCCCCTGCAGTAGTCGACTGGATCCAATCCTCATTTTAGAAGCTTTCACTCAAGGCGCCGATGGAGTGGCAATCCTGGGATGCCATGAAACCGACTGCCACTATCGAACAGGCATGGCAAAAGCCAGAATGCGGATTGAGAATCTTCTCCCCCTCCTCGACGAGATGGGAATTAAACGGGAGCGGATTTTCTTCGGAAGTACAGCTACTTCTGAGGGAGGACGTCTAGCAGACTTGGTATCTGATTTTGTCAAAAAAATCGCGGATATGGGTCCTTTAGGTATTGAACTAATAGTCACTACAAAAAGTCGTTAGGCTAGATGTCCTCATCATCAAAGTTAAATGTCACTTCAATTCAGAGTAAATCTACAAATTACGGAGAGTTGGAGAGTTTGCGGAAAGGTATACTCATAATCCTAGTATGCTTTCCTGTTTGCTTTTTATCCTTAACTCAACTTAGTCTCAACACCAATGCACAATCCTCCCAATCAGACATAAACATGGGGTATCCCGATCTCAATTGGAGTTACACCTTCGGAACTAACGATGGTCATGACGCTGCCTACTCAGTTATCCAATGCAGTGATGGTGGTTACTTCATTACAGGCTCTACCATGATTGAAGGAACCCTTGATGTCATAATGATTCGCCTCAATGAAACTGGAGAGTTGATATGGAGCAAGACCCTAATACGCGAAGGGGAGCAAATCGCCCAAGAGGTTATTGAATGTGAATCTGGTGGTCATGCTATAATTGGAAACACACAGGAACAATTGCCTAATGGAACCCTGTTGGATTCTGATGCCTATTTAATCCGGGTTCACGCAAATGGATCGGTTGCATGGACTCAAACCATTGGAACGAATGCTTCTCAACAAGCCTATTCAATAATCGAGCCCTATGGAGGCGGGTTCACATTTGCTGGATATACTACAAATTCTGAGAGAGGCGATTTGGATTTCTGGCTAGTTCATACAACCCCCGAAGGACAACTTCTTTGGAACCGAACGTATGGTTCAGAGGGAAACGATATCTGCTACTCACTTGTTGAATGGGGTCCTTATGAGGGGCTTGTCTTAGTAGGAAGCAGATACAACGTTGGTTCAGGAGATCAGGAGGGTTGGATCATTAACACACATTATGATGGGACAATTCAATGGGCCAGAACTTATGGAGGGTCCAGAAATGTTATTTTTTATGATGTAATTCGAAGATCGAATAGAGTTCTAGTAATTGTAGGGGCAAAGGAGAACCTTCTTTCTGGAGGTCTTGATGCCTTCATATTAAGCGTTTATGAAGATGGTGATTTTTGGTGGAATACAACCATCGGAGGTTTCTTCAATCAGGAAGCGTATTCCATCACAATTTGTCATGATGGTGGATACGCCATTACAGGATATACTATTGAGCAAACCCAATTTGGTACATATACACACCTTTTGGTAACTCGAATAGATTCCTCTGGGACGGTGGAATGGAATAAGAGATATGGTGGGGCTGGTGTAGAAATAGGTTGGTCAATTATCCAGGCTCCTAATGATGATTTTATTATCGCAGGAACTACCGAATCAAACCAAGGAGACGAAGTTGGAACAGATGCTTGGATAATAAGTATACCAGATGCTCCGTACTTCGACCAGTCTGGTCCACCCAATTTTGAGCTCATTCTTCTTGGCATAATTACAGGAGTGATTATCATCACAATCGCTTCGCTAATTTATTTTCGAAGTAAGAGGAATCTTAGATAATTCGAAAATTAAGATGATGTCTAGGACGGTAACAAGCGTTAAAGGCGTACAATTGGAAAGCTAGATAGGAATACTTGTGTCAAAGGTCTAGCGAATGACAAAAACCCACCGAGATCGAATCACTGTGGGCGAGCGCCCCAAGGTTACAAGTGAGATACTCAATGAAACCAACATCCAATACAACTGGAAAACGTCTTTGCTCAATAAGAACCTGAAGTATGATCTAACGCGGTGTGTTGGCTGCAGTCTCTGTATTCCCTGTCCATGGGATGCCATCGAATTGGGTCCAGTGCAGGAAGTTGCCGCTGGTCGAATGGAAGGCGCCCCGCTCGTACTTATTGATGAGGATAAATGTACGTTTTGTGGATTGTGTGATTCAGCGTGCCTATTCAACGCAATCGAAGCCCGGTTTGACGATGTTCCAGCGGACGTTCAATATGCACGGTTGAAAGGTAAACATGAACTCAACGAAGACAAATGTGCACCATGTCTATTATGTGCGAAGATTTGTCCACGCGATGCTATCACGGTTGATCTCAAGGTTACTCCAAAAACTGAGTTAGTCAAATATCAGGACCCGAAGGCTGCTCAACGAGTAGCGAAAGGTAAACCTGAAGCTACTGGCTCTATCAAAATTAATGAAGAAAAATG
>JBHLNC010000286.1:0-3540 GCA_048937435.1 Promethearchaeota archaeon
CCTCAAGTGCCATAAAAAAACGAGTCAAAAAACTGGAAGACACTGGTATCATCCACCAATATCGAATACAATTATCACGGGCAATGACTGGTTCAGAACTCCTTTTCGGCCTCCTACTCACAGATGGTTCACAAGACGAAGAAGAATTTGTAAATCAACTGGGTAAACACCCACAAATCATCGCCGCAGCCTCCTATACTGGTGGTCATTACGCTCTTGTGGCTGAATATCGCAACTCGCAAGAGCTCTGGGACGTAACCTCATTCCTTCGAAGTTTCAAATGCGTGAATGCCGTTGAAACCCATCAAATCCTGAGCCTCCAAGGGTCTACAATATCCTTTTCCAAACTCCATCTACTCGTTCTCAACTCCCTGAGGGACGATCCGCGTAGATCAATAGCAAGTATCGCTGAGCAAACAAAATTAACTGCTCGAAGAGTCCGAAGACTTGTCAAAGAGCTAGTTGAGGGGAAGGCAGTTCAGTTCACCGTCCTCCTTGAATTGGGCGAAGCAGAAAGTATTCCCTTTCTGATGCAAATTACATGGGATGAAAAAAAGCTGGATCACCAAACCCTCATCACTTGGCTAAACAATAAATTCCCTCTCTCACTATGGGAGACATACATCTCAGTGGATTCACCAGTTCTAATTTGCCTTTTCACAGGAGAGAACCTCAATGAAGTCGATTCTATTTCTCGCACAACACGTCGATATGAACCCGTTCAAACAGTAACCGTTCTTATTGCTAAACACCACAACTACTTTCCCGGTCCACGCGACCAAATCATGAATAGTCTATTAAGAGAAGCGGGTTTACGGTAACAGCATAGTACCAGAAAATTGCTGTACTTTATAAACCAAAGTTGATGTTTTTTGTGCTATTATTGCGGAGTTATAAAAAGCCGCTAAGATGTTTGTTTTATTGAGGTTAAAGGCTTCTTGACTGTAGAATATTCAAAAAATAGTTCCATTGCAGCAAAACATGCTGATGTTATACGCTGCCCAGATTGTACTTCGCATGATATCGTACATGATCCAACGCGTGGTGAACTCATTTGTACTGGTTGTGGGATGGTTCTCTCCGAGGCGATGATTGACCCTCGAGCCGGAGTTCGTGCATTTACACCTGAAGAGAAAGCTGAAAGAAGTATTCATGGGCTTCCCCTTTCTCAGATGCTCCCTGATTTTGGATTGTCAACCAAGGTTTCTACTCGAATGAATGGAAATGGCATATCACCAGAACGAGCAGGTCGCCTTGAACGTATTATGCGATGGAATTCTCGTTCAACTTGGCGACGACGGAATTTCACAATCGCCTTTATGGAAATTCGTCGCTTGTCTGAGAAATTGAGTATCCCTGGTCACATTCGTGAAACTGCCGCCATCTACTACCGGAAAGCCTACAAACATGACCTTTTACGAGGTCATAGTATCAAAGCCATGGTAGCGGCGTGTGTTTTTGCGTCATCTAAGACCTGTGGGTTTCCCTTGACTTTGGATAGTATCCTGAAGACCTCAGGTGAAGAAGACCGTGTGATAAAGCGGTGTTATGTGCTACTTGTTAAAACGCTTAATCTCAAACCAAAGCGAATGAGTCTAGCTGCAATTGTTCCACGATTTGCTAATGCACTTGGGTTATCCGCGCCTGTTGAACAACGAGCCTTGGAAATGCTCGGGGCAACTTCAGAAAAACTCCAATTATCTGGAAAAGATCCCAAAGGTTATGTTGCCGCGGCCATCTACCTTGCTGCCAGGCAACTAGGTGAAACCCGCTCACAACAAGCTGTTGCCACTGCACTCGGAATTACTGAAGTCACTCTCCGATCACGACAACGTGAAATCGGCAAGGTCATAAAGTTTCATTAGAACTCAAATTTTCAAGGACCCTCACCAATCCGCATTGTTCTCCAGCAACTCTTTAAACACCAAGGGGTTTTGCTATCCAGTGACTAAATTCACCCCTTGAATGAAGACTTTGCTTTCACATTGTGGTGTACTGCATGGCATCCACATCCTTGGATTCACTGTTTCGACCAAAGTCCATAGCGGTCATTGGGGCTTCGGATAAACCAAACCGAATTGGATTTCAAGTGATGAGAAGCCTGCAATTGGGGAAATTTCCAGGAACTATTTATCCAATTAATCCTCGATTGAAGACCGTTCTCGGTCTTTCTGCGTATCCATCGGTTGATGTTGTACCAGACGAAGTTGATTTAGCAATTATTGTGTTACGCAAAGAACGTGTTCTCGATGCAGTTTATGCCAGTGGTCGGAAAGGAGTCAAATCACTGATTGTGATGAGTTCAGGGTTTAGTGAGTTAGGTGATGCTGCTGCTGAAGGCGAACTCATTAAATTAGTTCAAGAACATGGAATGCGGATGTTGGGACCAAACTGTGCTGGGTATGCCTCCACTTGGGAAAATATCTCTGCAAGCTTTG
This sequence comes from Promethearchaeota archaeon, assembly GCA_048937435.1. Lineage (GTDB taxonomy): Archaea > Asgardarchaeota > Hermodarchaeia > Hermodarchaeales > Hermodarchaeaceae > Hermodarchaeum. The sequence continues at coordinate 2,439 of JBHLNC010000286.1, forward strand.
AAAACCGCCTACAACGAGGACATCTAGCATTCATAACTCAAAGTGGTGCCATGTCAGCGGTCGTTCTTGCTTTGGCAAGAGCGGCTGGATTAGGACTAAGCATATTCGTTAGCTACGGAAACGCAGCAGATATTGGGCCAGAGGAATTGCTCCAATATTTGCAATCCCACAAACCTACTCAAATTATCGGTGGCTATCTAGAAGGCATTACTAATGCCCGCCATTTTCTTACTGTTGCCCAAAACATTACACCACACAAACCTCTCGTTGTGCTTAAACCTGGAAACACAATAGAAGCTTCTCGTGCAATCCGTACGCATACTGGTGCTATGGCAGGAGACCAAGCAATCTATGCTGGTGCATTTCGGCAAGCAGGAATTCTCCAAGCGACAAGCCTTGACGAGTTTATTGATGCCTGTAAGGTGCTAGTTACCCAACCTTTACCAACGGGGAAGCGAGTCGGGATAGTAACAAACGCTGGAGGGCCTGGTGTACTTGCCGTTGATGCTTGTGCTGAAGTGGACCTTGATGTTAGTCCCTTTCCCCCAAATCTGGTGGAGATGTTCAAAGCGTTCTTACCCGCATTTTGTCCAATAGGAAATCCGGTTGATGTTGGACCAGAAGGAACTCCTGAGATCTACCAACAAGTTACAGAAGTTCTTCTTATGCATTCTGATGTTGATATGGTGCTCGTGTTAAACGTTCCCACAGCCTTTACCTCAATTTTGGCTATTTCAAAAGCTATTGTTGAAGCGAAGAAGTCGAATCCTCTAAAACCCCTTATTACTTGCTGGTTAGCGGGTGACATTGTTGAAGAGGGACTACCTATTCTAGCTCAGCATGAGATTCCAAACTTCCCTTCACCCAAACGGGCTGCCAAAGCTCTCCACTTTTTGAGCCAACGGGCCGAATGGCTCAGTTCACATTAGCTTTCCCTTGTTCTCTAGCTTGCCCATAAGACTAAAAACCTGAATCGCTGTCGAAAAACCTGGAGTATGCTGAATCTTGCGAATTGCTGTATTAGATCCACGCGCCTGCAATCCTGCTAAATGTAGCAGGGAATGTCAACGGTTCTGTCCACCACAACGAATGGGTGATGAAG
>JBHLNC010000287.1:0-3530 GCA_048937435.1 Promethearchaeota archaeon
GTGCTATCAACTTGTTGCATATAGTTGACCCAGGCTTGAATATTATCTGACATTTTTGTGCCTACACCTCTCACTGCCGGAGTACAATTGATTTAATAAGACATTTTTGATATGGCAGATAAAGGTTCTGGCAGAATGTCATGATTGCGCCTCACGATAAGGGAACCTTACTCTTTGTTCGAGTGATAACACGATCAAAGAAGCAAGACATCGAATTCAATATGAGGAAAGTTTGCCACGTGTACGTCAAGGCGCCTCCAGTTCGTGGTCAGGCAAACGCGGAGGTTGTCAAAGTGATTGCGAAACGTCTTGGAATTGCAATAGATGATGTGCGTATTATTTCGGGTAGAAAGTCGGAGAAAAAAACCCTGCTCATTGAAGGAGTAAAGCCTGATAGAGTGCTTGCAAAGATGCAGAAATAATGTTACTTACTAATTTTTGTTTGAGCATTATATGCTGTTATAATATCATTAACTGAGGTCGCTTCTTCAGGTGATTTATCGTAACGCCAGGTTCCATCAAATCGTGGGAATCGTATGGCAAGACCTTCATTGGGTGTCACTTGATTGAATGCACAGGTATGAACCGGGCTTCTGGTTATCTCATCGCCCACTACTTGAAAGACCAAGGCAGGGCGGAACCAAACATCAGCGTTCATCTTGGAATCCACTAAAGAATCCCTCTTGGTAAGTATGAGAGAATTGAAGCGTTCTGGAAGCTTTTCAAGTTCTTCGTCACTGAAGCCAGTTCCAACTTTGCACACAGTTTTGAACTCACCACTTTCCTCATCACGGACCGCTGCAAGTAGAGCACCATAGGTTTTTGCCCGTCGACCTCTTCCCCAAAACGCACCCACTACCACGAGATCGACCGGTCCTATAGCTTGTGCCTGGTAAGATTCTTTGAGCTTTACCCACAGCCAGCTTCGTGCCCCAGCACGATAAATAGAATCCAAACTGGTAGATTTTACGATGAGTCCTTCGCTACCATGATCTAGTGCATCACGGAACATTGTTTCCACATCTGAGGAATTAGTAAGTTCTTTAGCAGGAACAAGACGTGCATAGTTACTCTTCTTGACAATCTTTTCGAGATGAGCTCTTCGTTTCAAATATGATTCCTGGGTGAGATCAATTTCATTGACATAAAGGCAATCAAAAAAGAAAATTGCCACAGGTATCTCTTTGACCATTTCATTAATTTTGTATTTTCTTCGACGTCGCATAAGCACCTGAAATGGTAGCAACTTTTCCATGTCTTTTTTATCAACTGCTACTGCTTCACCCTCCACAATACAAGTCTTAGATGTGATTTGCTTTTTTGCTAATTGAACAACGTCAGGATACATGTCAGTTATCTGTTCAAGCCGACGAGAAAAAATCGTGACTTCTTGATCATTTTTATGGATTTGCATTCGCTCTCCATCTAGTTTCCATTCACCTGAGAGTTTACCTTCTAACTTTTCAACGATTTCCTGCGCAGTGGATAATTTCTGAGCAGCCATCATCCGAATTGGTTTCCCTAAAGAAACCCGAACAGTCTCAATAGCTTGAATTCCTTTCGTGGAAATCAATCCAGCGATATGACCTAAATCGCTAGTGATGTTATATGCCCGTTCGATTTTAGCTCGATGTTCTTTACCTCCGGTAAAGGCAACTGCCAGTGCATCAATCACAGTCATTTCAGCTATTCCAAGCCTCAATGCACCTGTCACTGTACGGAGCAAATATCTAGCTTCAATCGGCATAGCTGCATTGATTAGACCAGCCAGTGTTTTAATTTTGAAGTCTGCACTTCCTGAACCTTGTGCAGCAGCCATTTTGACCAATGATTCATACACTTTTGAAACAGTGAGGGGAACCTGGAAAAGGGCAGTTTGTCTTTTTTGTGCCAATAACTGTTCACAAGCAATACCAATATCCCCTGTTGTGTTAACCCTGTTAGTTACCTGTTTGACATTAATTCCTAATGCTATGGCAATTGCGTTAATCGCCATTTTCTCGGCTATTCCAATTTCTGGTTTACCAGTCCAGTCTGGGTAAAGCTTTCCCTGTGTGAGATAGACAACCTGACCCATCGTTTCAGCATCCGATGTTTCTGCCAAGCTTGAGAATAGTTCAGCAAGAATATCGATCATTTCGAGTCTTTTCGTTGTGTTTTCTAACCGATCATAGAATTGGGAAACCTCACGATATTGCATTATTCATCGCCACTATTCAACTGACGTCATTGGACAAAAAGTTATTTCGAACATTGACAGAAATAGCGGAATTCTTTTGCATCAGGGTGTAGGAGTTCAATCTAGAAAGATCCTGTGACGTTAGTAGTTATGACTCGCTGTGAAATTTGCCACAAAAAAATCAATCTTTCAGAAGTTCTCCCAATTTGCTCTACTTGTCTTCGAAAGGATACCGAATTATCAAGAAGTTTTGTCCAGAATGCACACAGATGGCGCCAATATCTCTTTGAGTTACCAGAAACAGTACCCAAAGAAGCGAAAGGCGTGAAATGCAAAATTTGCGCAAATGAGTGTATCATCCCCCCTGAAGGTCTAGGCTACTGTGGATTACGCCGAAATACTGGTGGTCGTTTAGAAGCTAAGGTTTCGGCAACGAAAGCCTTGATGCACTATTACTTTGACCCTCATGTGACCAATTGTTGTGGATCTTATTTCTGCCCAGGTGGGACCGGTGTAGGCTACCCACAATGGGCAAAAAAGTCAAGTGCTGAATATGGATTTTCGAATCTTGCCGTCTTTTTCTATGGATGTAGTTTGGATTGTTTATTCTGTCAGAATGTTTCACACAAAAGAATTGCACAAGGATCCTTGGTAGATCTTGAAAATTTTTTGAATATAATTGACCAAAATCAAAAGATTTCTTGTATTTGCTACTTTGGTGGGTCACCTGAGCCACAGCTGCCATTTACAATACGAGTCATGGAAGAGTGTAAAAGCCGTTTTGAGAGCCGTTTATTAAGGCAATGTTTTGAGATGAATGGCCACGGGAATCCAAGATTAATGAAAAAGATGGGAAGGCTTGTAGAAGAAGCAGGTGGGATCATTAAATTTGATTTGAAAGCCTTCTCTGAACCGATATATCAGGCACTCTCTGGAGTATCAAAACAGCCAAGTTTTGATAATTTCAAGATGTTAGCTAATCTCCTCTCTTTTGAGGAGAGGGCCTATCCTCCATTGATGGCAACAACTCTTCTAGTTCCTCACTATGTTGATGAACAGGAGGTTGCTCAAATAGCCCAATTTCTGAAAGAACTGAACCAGCCGTCTATTGAATACAGTCTATTGATTTTTCATCCACGTCATCTTATGAAGGATTTACCAGTAACACCATTAGATCAAGCTCAACGTTGCTATGATGCTGTAAAACAAGAACTTGGTAAACCTCCACATATTGGAAATCTGCCTTTGCTAGCAGGACGTCTTCGACTTTAGGGTAGGAAGCAGCGAAATTTTTATATGTCAGTGGAAGGTGCAACAGCACCAATATTACTCAAAGAAGGTGACACACCAT
>JBHLNC010000288.1:0-3524 GCA_048937435.1 Promethearchaeota archaeon
GCACTACAACCGCCGTTCATTTCAACTTTACACTCAACTATGTGCAAGGAACAGGCTTTGAAACTTTGTACATGGAACTTCGCTGCCACATCAATGCCACAAACGACAATGAACTCAAATTTGACGTCGTCATCTCAGGTTGGCCTTGGACCTCTAATGAAACTCTCCTTGCGCTTCGATGGGATCTGATGGTTACCATGCCAGGAATGCACCAGTATCAACATGCCCATCGCCATCAATACGAGAACCGCACCTACAGCTTTGATGGTGCCTACTTCGCCTACCAACATTCAGCCAACGCGGGCAATGAAACTGTCGATGTAACCTGCAACTACGAAGACCATCCCGAACATACACGATTTTATCTCGTGTATCCCAACTTTGGTGACGAACTTTTCGTCCACGATCCTGTGGTTGGACTCGATGGGTCAGTGGTTCCACCGAACGCTCTTCTCCCTGTCCTTATTGTCATCGGAGCAGGAGCATTGGCCTGTCTAGTTATCGCAGCATCTCTCTGGACTCGACGGCGTAACGCGGCTCCTACTTCCCCCTCCTAGTATTACAGTCTAGGAGGGCGGCTACTCTTTTTTTTCTCATTTCTTGATCAAGTAAGCAGCCTATTTTGTCGCCTTTGCGATAAACTGGATGTAGATGTTGGTGAAGCGGTGGCGACGGGTCAGTTGCTCTAGTTCGTTGACCTGTTCTTTCAGGCGGGCAATGCGTTCATCAACCCAATGGGACCCGCGGCGGAACCGCATAGCCTCGACGCGGGGAATCTCCTCTTCATAGGCTGCGGCTAAGCGCTTCTTTGCGAAGCTAACCCATTTGGTATCTTGTTCGGTGAAAATATGGAACCGTGGATCAAAGACTTCGACTTTTAGTTTGGCTTCCCGTAGCAGGTGGCGTAAGTTACCCCCTGATAGTCCTGAATCGAACCCAATCTCTCCCTCGCGACGGTAATGAGCATCCAAGTGGGGGAGTCCGTACACCCGGCAAATGGAATAATCCGGTTCCAGGGCCACAAACAATCCATCTGGTTTGAGATGTCGGGCGAGTTCCTCAATGCCTTCTTGTTTTAAATCCGCTATGACATGTCGGCTGTAAATGAGATCGAACAGCTCGTCCTTAGGAATCGTTCCTTTTTCAACAATATCTCCCGCAAAGAACCGGATACGAGATCCAAATTCGAACAATTGCGCCAGTTGATTGGCACAAGCGGTCAGCGCGGGATTAATATCAATTCCTACGACTTCGCCCTCTGGCACCATACTGGCCAATTCTAGAGTCGTTCGCCCAACCCCACACCCCACATCTAAAATCCGCATATTTGGACGAACATCGATTTCCTCAAAATAGGTGCCATAATAGGGAATACTTTCCCACAAATAATGGGCTAATGCACCGCGGGGGTCTAAAATCCGGTGCACAGCATTTCGAATCCGCGGTGACTCAATACCAGGCAAGGTCAAACTAATTCACCCAACCGCACTCCCCAAATGTACTATCTTCAACACTTAAGATTTCTTCGGCACCACCTACTCAACCCCCATACAGTCATGGCGGAACACTTTTTAACCGCCTCCCAGTGCTGAAGACCACACAACCCTGTGGGGTGGTAGATCAGCGGTAGATCGCGGGTCTTGCACACCCGAGGCCCCGGGTTCAAATCCCGGCCACTCCACCACTTCTCCCAACCATCGTGCAAAACGTTGAGCGAGAAGGAGCAAAGGTTTTTAACCAACGGGAGATAGGCTCCCCTGGCAGCCCCGAAAGGGACAACGCCACCAAAAGAACTGTGCCCTGATAGTGTAGGCACCTAACCGCCAGTTAGGTGGCATAACCAGGTCAATCATCATGGGCTTTCGCCCCGTGGACCCGGGTTCGAATCCCGGTCAGGGCACCACTTCATAATTGGCGGGAGTAGCCAAGCTTGGCCAAAGGTGCTGGATTTAGGCTCCAGTCGCGTAGGCGTTCCTGGGTTCAAAAATCGTTTCAAAAATGTTTGAGACGGTGGAAATTCCCAGCTCCCGCACCATTTCTCTTTGTCGAATACCGTAGTGTTCTTTAAGGACGAATTTCTTTCTAAGCATATTGGTGGTTTGCTGGTGAGCGTGAAACCGATTGGCGACTTGCTCATGGAAATGAAGAAGCGCTATGATAAGGACCAACGGGGTTGGCGGGTCTTGTCAGGTCAAGCAGACCACGGATTGTATGATACCTTTGTGCTGCATCGGGATCGGTTATGGCAGATGAAAACAGAACCTGTCAATCCCTTTGAAGTGATTGGGGTGGGGACCACTCATAGTCGGGTTGATGAAGGGTTGCACAATCGGATTATGCAAGAGGGGAAACCGTTCTTTTTCCAGTTAGCTGCACCGCAGCGAAAAGGCGTCGTAATTGCTCAGGGAATTCAACGGTACTCGGATGATTCGGCGTCTCAATTACGGATGGTGATGTCGGATCGGCAAGAAGAACTGGACCGTGAGCTCCACACCGCAGTCCAGTCCATGAGCTTGAAACGGTTCCCTGAACGTCATGCGATGTATGGGTAACGGTGTTTTGAAAAATGGGAAATGGCGCCGAGGAGCGGATTCGAACCGCTGACCTAGAGGTTAACAGCATCGGACAACAAATCCCGAGGGATCTGTAGGCTCCCGCTCTAACCTGGCTGAGCCACCTCGGCACATGAGCTCCTGCCCATTTTCCTTGCTTGTTTTAAATTCTTTCGGAGTCTGAAGCCTTGATTGGCAATAAACGTGAGTATTCGTGCTAATCGGTATCGTCGGGACCGATGGGATGCCAAAGTTCCAATGCCTTGCGACGTTTCATCTGCCGACGTTGTGCATTTAGATACCGGTTTATCGTGGAATGCTCTGCACCCCGTAATAAGCGGACGATGGCATTGACGGCTACCTGTTGGTTTTCCACTTCTCCAATAACCCCAATGGTATTTCCCATAACAGCCACGAAGGTCTCGGTGAGTTCTTCGATGTTCCGTCGGGTTTTACCTCCCTGACCAATCACCCGTCCTTTCAGGCGTCGAATCTGATTTGGAGTGCTTCCGAACTCTTCAAGATTGATGAGTCGAAGGTACACATCATCATCAAGCAGCGCGAACGCCCGTTGGGGACTAAATCCTCGACCAATCGCCTGTGCAATATCACGGGCTTTCCACACAGCTAAGGGATCCGTGGTATCCTCTGTTGATTCCACGACAACTAACCCATCTGCACTATCAATAGTGATGACGGTCTGGGTAATCTTTTCGAGTTCACGTTTGATTGCACCATTTGGACCGATGAGGACTGCAATACGGGTTTTCGGGATGCGTATACGCGAGTCTGCTTTCATTTGTATGCACCTCCACGTATTGCAGCAATGGTTTCATCCAAGTCTAGATAGGGGATATCAAATCGCTCAAAGTAGGAGAGAATGTTATGAAGATCACGTTCGAAAAACATCTCACTATGCGGATGATCTAAGACCACTGCTTGAGACATATCAATCAGCACGGGGCCATCCCG
>JBHLNC010000289.1:0-3506 GCA_048937435.1 Promethearchaeota archaeon
GTTATGAGATCCTGCAGCGATATATCCTCCGCCTGGTGCCATAATTTTAAGATATTCTTTCGCTCCTTCTTTTATTTCGTCTGGAGTTCCAAAAGCCATCATTTTTTGGACATCCAACCCGCCATGAAGAACGACTTTTCCATGAAACTCTTTCTTCAATCTCCATGGTTCCATATTTTTCGCTAAGGGTTGTATTGGATTGATGATATCAACTCCTGCATCAATCATATCAGGTATTAGTGGATATACGGAACCACAAGTGTGAAGTTGGACTCGAGCTTTAGTGTTTTTCTTGATTACTCCGGTGTATAGTTTTTTCATCCAGGGCTTGACAAATTCTCTAAACATTTCCGGGGACATGAAAGGACCCTCTTGGGAACCCATGTCGTCACCAACTAATACTGTGTTGCAGTAGTCGCCAACTAGATTAAGTGTCCGTTCAACGAACTCCGTATCGATCTCAAGTATCTTGTCCATCATAGCTTTGTAAAATTCAGGGTTAAGTTTCATATCCATTAGCCACTTATCAAATCCACACAGGAACGCGTAATTATGGCAGAGGAGTATTGAATATCCAGGAATTAAAGTTATAGCGTAGTCAGTATTCTCCCATGCATCTTTAAAAACTTTCTCTGCGCCTTCATAATACATGGGGTCTGCAGGATTTGGCCATTTTTCATAGTTTTCTATATCTTCTACAGTCTTTGCATTTCGCAGTGGAAAATCAAAGGGATCATAATAATTCCCAATTGCTTTTAACCTGACACCGCCCCAAACTGTCAATGCTCCATCCGCATCAAATGTAATAGGTCCTTCGGCATTTGGCATGAATAATTTACGAGTATCTACATGTAGTCTATTTAATATTCTTTCATCGACATTCGCCACAGTATTCAGGATGTACGCAACATATACCGGGATTTTCTCCTTTACTAAATCTATGCCAAGATGTTTGGCAAGCGCTCTATAGCCATAGGGGCCAGCATCGAGAATTGTTGAAATAAGACCGCCAAAATCGATTGGAACACGATCAGGTTCCTTAAAACTACAGGCTGTTTCCCATCTTTCCCTTGATGTCATATATTCTTCTGCCATTTTATCACGCTCCTATGGATTTTTTAACCTTCTCAACTCCTTCGAATGCAGTCCCAGCGTACATATCCGCACCAATCTCTTTGACGAATTCTTCGTTTACTGGAGCACCACCAACTATAACCTTTACTATATCCCGAATTCCTTGATTTTCTAGTTCCGCTACAACATCTTTTACACTTAGCATGGTTGTCGAGATAAGTGAAGATATTCCTACAATAATATTCTCTGCTCTAAGGCTCTCTGCTCTAACAGCAGAAGCAAATGTCTGAGGAGTCACATCCACACCTAGATCTATCACCTTAAATCCAGCGGCTTCGAGGGTCGCTTTTGCCAAATTCTTTCCGAGGTCATGAATATCCCCCAAAATCGTGCCAATAACCACGGTACCTATTTGCTTTGCACCAGTTTGCAATTGGGGTTTCATTAATTCCATACATTTTTTGAAAGCTTCAGCTGCAACGACTAAGTCCACTAGAAAAGCATCGCCTTTATCATATAGGTCTCCTAACTGATCCATGCCCGGCGCAAGTCCATTTTCAATGACGTCCTGAGGTGTTTTATTGTCGACATTTATAGCTTTGTCTACGATTTGAACTACAGTATCTACTTTACCCTTAACTAATGCGTCTGTTAATTCTTGATACGACATTAATTTCCCTCCAAAACTCTCTATCTTAAGTAGCCAAAGATATAGGGCAAAGTTCTATATATATTTGAACACGAAACTGTTTTCAATAGAAATACATAGTACAATGTCCAATAAGAGAAAGAGGCTCTTGAATGAAAACAAGTGATGGGACATCATTACCTGAAGAAAAAGACGTTTGCTACAATTCAAAGTTAGCATTGTGTGATTCAAGAGACCTATATAAACAACTGACTTCTCTGGTTGTTGGCAGAAAACGTGAACTTAAACTTATTTTGAGTGCCATATACTCAGGAAAAGCAATTTTACTGATAGGATCTCCAGGCACATCGAAATCGACCTTACTTCGTGCATTATGCCGTACGCTCGGATTATGTTTATTTTACTGCGAAGGTAATGCCGATTTAACAGCATCGAAACTAATAGGTTACTTTGATCCAGCAGCCGTCTTACAGTCGGGATATATACCAGAAAATTTCACTAAAGGAGTTCTCACAAGAGCAATGGAAAGTGGAGGGATTTTATATATTGAAGATATAAATCGGATACCACCCGATGCACTTAATGCATTAGTTACCGTTCTCTCTGAAGGAGAAATTTCCATTCCACGATATGGTAAGATTAAGGCTCATACAGATTTCCGTGTTGTAGCATCGTTGAGTATGTTTGGTAGTATTGGTCCTTCCAAATTAAGTCGAGCAATTCTCGATCGCTTTGTTCAAATAAATTTGGACTATCAATCTGAAAAGGAAGAACAGGAAATTGTAACGCGAAAAACTCAGTGTTATATCCCTTGGCTAATTAATCTAGGTGTGAAAATTGCGCGTGGATCACGAAAACATCCAGATTTACGCCTGGGTGCAAGTGTTCGAGGTGCCATTGATTTTGTGCGTTTAATTATAGATCTAACGCATCTTGAATCTTTGAATGAGGACTATTTGCTCGAAATAGCGAATCTTTCTTTTTCGAGCAAGATCTGGAAAAAAGCCTCATGTAATCGAACAGAAGAGGAAATTGTTGAAGAACTCTTTAGAGATGCCCTTTTGAGTGTGTCTGTTGAAAATGGTCTCAATATTTCAGAAGATTATGAAAAAGCAGAACTATCTCCTGACAGATGGGCTGGGCTCGATGAAGCAAAACTCAAACGAATGTCAAGATGGTTAAAAATGCTTAGGCAAAATGTAAACTCACATAGACGCAATTTGTACCTCTTATCAACACTAGGGGATTACCTATCTCAAATTCAAAACATAGATGTATTAAAGGATATTTTTCGTGGCCCTTCAACTCCTGAACTTTATTTACTTATGAGGCATACTTTAGACGAACAGACAAAAGCTATAGCAAGAGAACTCGCCACACAAGTTATAATGAATCGTGCACATAATTTGACATTTTTCGGATTAAGGACAGGAGAACGAAAGCGGTTTAGATTTGATGGAGATGGACTTATTGATATTGATAGAACCGTTGAGAATATAGTGGAGAAAGGAGAAAAATACAATCTTTCAATGGATGATATTATTGTCACAAAACGAGAACGAGCAAAAAGAACATGTTTATTGATGATCGATGCCTCAGAGAGCATGTTTCCAATGAAAATAGGTTTAGCAGCGCTTGCATCCGCAGTGCTTTCATATTGTTATTCTTCAAAGGATGATTTCTATGGTGTCATGGCGTTCCATTCTCAGCCATTTATTTTAAAACCAATAGAAAAAGATATCCCTGTAGATAAAATTGTAGAAGACATTCTTACTTTAGATGC
>JBHLNC010000015.1:0-14499 GCA_048937435.1 Promethearchaeota archaeon
CGTATCCGTGTTGGTATCCAGCAGCTCATTGCAGGAATGCGGAAGTTCAAGTTACACCTGTTGGACCGCAACGATATCATGGCTCTAACGCCACTGGCTGCAGAAGTAACTGGTATTCGGATGCCCCATCAGGTCGAAGCTGACGTCTTCGATCGCATTTTAGGCTGAGATAATTTACCTCAGCCATCCTTTCCTTTTTTTCACTTTTTTTAGTTGTCTGAGTTAACATCAGGTTCGAGTAATTCATACTCGTCAAGATCTTCTTCGCAATTGGGGCAGGTGCCCTTCACCTTCAGAAACTCGAGAATGTGTGTACGATGCGCTTGGCTATTACAGTGGGGACAGATGAGAATGGACTCACCATACTCGATCGAGTGTTGACAGACCGAACAAATAGGTAGGGGTGTACCACAGTGGGGACAAACCGTCTCATCAGCGTGGATCGTGGCTTCACATTCAGAGCACATCGTTAATTGAACGACTTGGGGAACAGAAGCTGATCGAGGTTTCTTACGGTCCTGTGGTGTGGAAGAAGTATGGGGAGAAGAAGACCCCCGGTAATCGGTCAAATCTTGCTTTGACCGATTTTTAAAAGCCCATATACAAAGTCCAATGCCAAATGCAATTATGAAGCTATAAAATTCCCATTCAAGCTGCAATAAAGAGGTCACTCCAAATTAGGCTATTATGGAAATACGATTTTGTTAATGTAAAGTTTTGCTTTAGATAATGGAATAGGAGTCTTTGTTGCGATAGTTCATGAGTAGTGCTAGTATACTGTGACACTATGAGTCCCTGGGAGTTTTCGGATGTCTTCGATGAGTTCAGGTACAATGTCTCCTTCGAGGATTAGAATGAGTTTGGCAAATCCTTCGGTTTCAGGGTCTTCAGCCAGGGCTTGTCGGATGCTGAGTCCTTTCTGAGAGACCATCTTGGTGACTTGGGCAATGATGCCAGATTGGCTGGCATTTTTGGGGATGAATACGATGACGCCCATGTTGAATTCCCGGGCGACTTCTTCCAATGAGCAGACCTGGCGGAGGTTTTGATAAATACGTTTAAGTTGTGGGGTGGAACGGATGGTGTGGATGGTGCTGTCTACAGCTCTACGATCTACTCCAATCTCTTTGGCGATTTGGGTGTGGGGGATTTCAATGTGGCCACTGACTACGTGGCCGTCGTCATTCACTTGGAAGCCCCGGTCGAAGAGGAGTTTGGCGACTTTTTGTTGGGCGGGGAGGTCCTTGAAGTGTTTCTGGATTTGGTTCCACATGGAATCGGGTCCCTTGATTTGGGTTGGTAGTTTTGCGGGTTTTTGTCGGTTTATGTCTTACGTTATTGTACATATTTGTACAGTAAAGTATAAATATGTACTCTACATGAATGCTGCTCTCTGCTAACAGAAATCCGGTGGAACATACAATGTCACAAATCAAAGTCTCATTACCGGAAGAAGCCATTCCAAAACAATGGTATAATATCGTACCCGATCTGCCTGCACCCTTGCCGCCGATGTTGCACCCTGGAACCCGGGAACCTGTTGAACTACCACCAGTGCTATTTCCCAGAGAGTGCCTGCGGCAGGAAACAAGTAAGACTCGGTGGATTAACATCCCTGAGCCAGTGCGCGATATCTACCGGTTGTGGCGTCCAACACCTTTGTTTCGAGCAAAACGTCTAGAGAAAGCGTTGAAGACTCCAGCGAAGATTTACTTCAAGTATGAGGGAGTCAGTCCCCCTGGCAGCCACAAACCCAATACGGCCGTCGCGCAAGCCTATTACGCCCAACAAGATGGCGTAAAACGGATTACTACTGAAACAGGCGCTGGGCAGTGGGGCTCGTCGGTCGCATTTGGCTGTTCGTTGTTCGAGATGGACTCAACCGTATACATGGTCAAAGCCAGTTTCTTCCAAAAACCCTATCGACGAGTGATGATGGAGACATGGGGCGCAGAAGTTTACCCCAGCCCTTCCAAGCAAACCAAGAGTGGGAAAGCCATACTCAAGGCAGATCCCCAGAGTCCCGGAAGTCTAGGGATAGCAATCAGTGAGGCCGTGGAAGATGCCATGACCCACGATGAAGCGAAGTATTCCATTGGTAGTGTAGTCAATCATGTTCTACTCCACCAAACAGTGATTGGTCAAGAAACCCAACAACAATTCGCTGCCATTGAAGAATACCCGGACATCGTCATTGGTTGTATTGGGGGAGGCAGTAGCTTCTCCGGGCTGATGTGGCCATTCTACCATGACAAGGTTTCAGGGAAAGCATCAAAGGACGTCGAGTTTCTGGCGGTGGAATCAACAGCCTGTCCCAGCGTCACCAAAGGGAAGTACTGTTATGATCACGGCGATACAGCTCGCATGACACCATTGCTCAAAATGCATACATTAGGTCACATGTTCATCCCACCACCAATCCACGCAGGTGGTTTACGATATCACGGGATTGCGCCTACGATTAGTGTACTGAATGATAACGATGTCGTGAGGACTAAGGCGTATAATCAGATTGAAACCTTTGAGGCAGCGATGCTCTTTGCCCGTACAGAGGGGATTATCTCTGCGCCAGAACCAGCGCATGCAATTATGGCTGTAATTGATGAAGCCGCAAAATGTCGGAAATCAGGGGAAGAGAAAACTCTCCTCTTTCTTTTATGTGGTCATGGACACTTTGACATGCAAGCCTATGACGACTATATCAACAATAAATTAGAGCCATTCAAGTATCCGAAAGAAAAGATTGAGGAAGCTACACAGAAGCTACAACAACTCTATCCATGGACCTTTGAATGACTCAGAGCCTAATGTCTCATTCCTCATCAGCGGAGTCGAGATCCATCCTTGGGATTAATTCGAATTCGTCGAGATCTGCTTGACAGTTGGGGCAAGAACCTTTTACTTTCAAGTACTCGAGGATATGAACACGGTGAGCTTGCCCCTCGCAATAAGGACAGACGAGAACGGAGTCAGCAAACTCAATGGGAAGGTGGCACACCATGCAGATAGGGCGGGGTGAACCGCAATGGGGACAGATAGTGGCTTCAGCCAAGATAGTGGCTTCACAATGGTGACACATGGCGAGTTGAATAGTGTGGTCAATAGAAGATGTTCTGGTCCTAGTGGGAGCTGGTCGCGTGAAGAATGGTCTTTGTTTATAGGAAAAGTCATCTGGTTCCTTTGTTCGCTTTGCTACATCTCTAATGCCATAGATACAAATTGCAACTGTTGCTCCTACGATGATTAAACCGAATGTCCAAGCTATTATCGAATAAACTTGATTCCACTGTGCCAGCAAGGAAATCTTCACTCCAATCCAGGTTTTCTTATTAATTCAGGTTTATCAACTTAGAGGCATTTCCCTTCTTAGAAGTTTTTCCTAACGTTTCTATTAAGAAATAATGGCTAAGGGAAGATTCCACGATCTTTGATGGCTTCAGCGATTCGTGTGAGGGCGACGATGTATGCGGCGGTTCGCATATGGACTTTTTCACGTTGGTGAACTTTGTAGACTTCGTCGAAGGCAGAGACCATGCGATCTTCGAGTTTGCTGTTGACTTCGTTTTCGGTCCAAGATTCCCGGGTGAGGTTTTGAACCCATTCCATGTAGCTGACAGTTACACCGCCAGCATTGGCCAGAATGTCTGGGACCACAAAGACACCGTTCTTGTAGAGGATTTCATCAGCTTCTGGTGTGGTTGGACCATTCGCCCCTTCGCCGATGATTTTCGCTTTAATGCGAGGCGCATTAGTCGCTAGGATTTGATTTTCCAGAGCAGCCGGGATCAGGATGTCAACATGGAGTTCCAGGAGTTCCTCATTAGTGATTTTCTTGGTGCCCGGGAATCCGACAACAGAGCCGGTTTTTTCTTTGTGTTTCATCACTTCCTTGGGGTCAAATCCCTTGGAATTGTAGATACCTCCGCGTGAGTCACTGACAGCGACGATTTTGCTTCCATATTCTGAAATAATGGTAGCCGCATGATAGCCAACGTTGCCAAAGCCTTGGATAGCAACGGTAGCATTCTTTAAATTCAGTTTAATGCGTTTTGCAGCTTCTCGAACTGAAATCACCGTTCCACGGCTGGTGGCTTCACGGCGACCCAGGCTTCCCCCAACTGAAATGGGTTTTCCGGTTACGATTTCGGGTGTCGCAAATCCTCTTGCTTCTGAATAAGTGTCGTAAATCCAGGCCATTTCTCGTGCTGAAGTGTAGACATCAGGAGCGGGGACATCCCGGTAGGGACCTATGAAATCGATAATTTCATGGGTGAATCGTCGGGTCATATGTTCAAGTTCGGATTCACTCATTTCTTTTGGATTACAGATAATCCCACCTTTGGCTCCTCCGTAGGGAAGTCCTACGACAGCACATTTTATGGACATCCAGATGGCGAGAGCTTTTACTTCATCAAGACATACTTCGGGATGATACCGGATTCCACCTTTGAAGGGTCCGAAAGCATCCAAGTGTTGGACGCGCATGCCGGTGAAGACTCTGATATGTCCATTGTCCATCCTCACAGGGATGGATACGACGAGAGTGCGTTTGGGGTGTTTGAGGAGTTCGAGGATATCGGGGTCAAGTTTCATATGGGCTGCGACAATATCGAGTTGCTGACATGCCACCTGGTAGGGGTTGGGTTCGTCACAGGGGATTTCTTCCAAGGCGTTTCACCTAGTCTTGGTCTAATAGTGAATTCTCTAAAGGTGAGTTAAAAGTGCTTGCATAATCCAAGTGACTCATTTAATGGAATTTGGGAGAGGACAGGGACATCCGACTTGAGTGCTCTTTCTTGGTAACTCGACTGCCTCGACGTTTAAGTCGGATGAGCGTAGCCATGGTGGAGGCCAAATCTTCTGGCGGGTAGCGGTACAGATGATAGCGAATCATGATGAACCGAGTTCGGGCATCAGAGGGGTATCTGAGATGTTGGGCAAGCCAGAGAAATTCGTCTTCAGGTATTTTTTCAAGACGTTGGGCGATTTCAGGGGAGAGTCGGGAGGGCATTTGGTAGTTGTGATCGCTGATGAAACTGAATTCAGGCGAGATGGTGCGTTTAGCTGGACGCACAGGTGAGCCTAATTGGACAGTTCCAGCTGGTGGTAACTGTTGTGCAGGAGGAAGTTCTCCGACGCCACTTAACATGGCTAATGCGACCTGTAATTCCTGAATAGTGTATTCGGCAAGGACGGGTTTGGCGAGAATCTGTTGGATTCCGGGCTCTTTAGGGTCGCGAATAAATCGTCTAAGGAGTCGTAAATCATCGCTCCTGAGATTGGCTAGTTGGTCTGAGAGTGTTTTTGCCCTGTGTACCTTAACGCGTTTTGATAAAACGTATGGGGGTCGGTTCCTGTTGAGAACCATGTGAAACCCTCCTCACTCATTGATTAATTATTAAAACGGTTAGCTAAATTTCTTCCCATATGGGATGAAAACCGTATAGGAGGGGATTAGAGAGGTTCTTCGGATTCGCTGGGAGGAAGTGTGCGTTGAAGTGCAGCTAATGTTGCGGTCACATCCTCCCAATTGAATTTGAAAAGACGATATTTGACCATGAGCAGCCGCGAGCGTAGATCTTGTGGGTCTCCAGCGTGTGCGAGTAACCATTGGAAATCTGAAGCAGGCATACTAGTGAGTATCTCGCTAATTTCCTGTGTGGCCTTCGCGGAGGGGAGGGCAGGAGCTTCATCTGTAGGCGTGAAAACCCGTTGGGGAGGAAGTGGGGCTTGTTCTACTGGTGGGCGCCAAGGTTTCACATTCTCATACCCGAGCGGCTTTTCGCTGAGAGGGAGTTCATGGACGCCGTCGAGTGCAGCAAGAGCAAGGCGGAGTTCTTGAAGTGAATATTCATCGAGAAGGGCTTGTGAAATGGCAGATTGGGCTTTAGGGTCGTCAGGAGTGTCATAGATACGACGGAGAAGAACAAGGTCGTTCTTGGGAAGGAGTGAGAGTTTATTGGAGAGATCACGAGTGCGTTTTACTGGTACGAGAGTTGTATCCTCAATGATTTTGGGTCGTTTCCTAGAAGCCATTGGCTATTAACCCCGCTTTCCGCTGTGTTGGAGACCGGATGTATTTAGATGTTCCTTTTTTTGACGTGAAACGGTTAGATTTAGTATAATATGGTTTGTTTAGATGTAAGGTTAATATTTTGAGCTTCACAAGTATAGATGTGAGGTCGTTTGTTGGACTAGGTGCGTGATTTTGACGGAAATTCGGACAGTGAAGCGAGAAATTCGAATCTTAGGTGTTGATGATGCCCGATTTCATCGTGGACGTGATGAGTGGACACGACTGATTGGAGTGATTTTTCGAGGAGGAGAGTGGATGGAGGGTTGTTTGCAGGTTCCTATTCGGGTGGATGGTGATGATGCTACAGAGAGACTTGTAGAGATGGTGAAATCGTCTTCACATTATGGTCAATTACGAGTGATCATGACCCGAGATACGATTGTAGCCGGGGTGAATGTGTTAAGCCTTCCAACTCTGTTTCAGGAGACAGGATTGCCAGTGATTGCCGTTTCGGATTCAAAACCAGATATGATGCGAGTCAAAAAGGCCTTCATACGGATTCATCCTGATTCTTGGAAGGAGAAGTATGATTCGCTTGAGAGGTCTGGGCCAATTGAAGCGGTTGAATCTCGACTGGGACGTGCAAAGGTGTATGTGCAGTGGGCGGGATTATCCCTTGAGCAAACTGTTGAGCTTGTACAAAAAACAGCGACACGGAGTCGGATTCCGGAACCCATCCGAATTGCAGATCTCATTGCTTCAAGCTTTGTACCAAATCCTTAGGATTTCCAATAGTGCCAGATTTGGACATCAAACTCGGATAGGAGAGGCACTAGGATTTCGAAGGGCATTCCGACAACGGCTGTGAAACTTCCTTCAACTTCTTCAACGAGGAATCCGCCCAATCCCTGAATTGCATACCCACCAGCTTTGCCAATGGGTTCGCCTGTAAAAATGTACTGGCGTATGACTTCAGGGGGCATGTTGTAAAAACGTACACGGCTCCAGATATGGCTTACTGATGAATTTTCAGTTGTGGTATCAAATATGGCAACAGCGGATATGATACGATGCCACTGTCCATTGAGTTGTTGAAGCATGTCAAAGGCTTCTTCATCTGTTTGGGGTTTTCCTAGAACCTGATTGTCCCGAGTGACAACGAGTGTATCGCCACCAATGATGAGACCATCTTGAGTTGATTGAACGGATTGAGCTTTTCGAAGGGCATTTTCTTCAACTGTTTTGATGATCTGTGCATCGGTCCCAGCTGATATTTCGATTTCTTCGACTGTGGGGGAGAGTACTTGGAATTGGAGGCCTAGTTGGGTTAGAAGAGAGGAACGGCGTTCCGAGTTGGAGGCAAGAAAAAGGAGTTTCATCTTGGCGTGTTTCTAACCGACGCCATTATAGATTAAGTTCGTGGTTTCCTTGTAGGTAGCCATTGCGCAGATGGTTTGAGCTCGATCGATGAGTTTGGGTTCCCGAAGTTCTGATGTGATGATTCCTTCAAGTTCTCCGATGTCTTTAGCCCGGATTTTGAGGAGCAGGTCCCAGTCTCCAGTGACTGTATGTACTTCTTGGACTGCTGCGTGGGATGCAATTTTTGAGATGATTTCTTTATCAGATTTGGATTCATTCCGTTCAGCAGAATTCCGGTTTAGGGACACGAACACAAAAGAAACAAGGGGCTTGTCTAATTTCTCGGGGCTTAGAACAGCTCGAAAAGACGCAATGTGTCCGGTGGATGACAATTTTTTGATGCGATTGTGTACGGTTGTCACGGGGATGTTTGTAGATTTTGCTATTTGGTTGGTTCGTTGACGGCAGTCACGCTCAAGTTCACGTAGTATCTTTCGGTCTTTTTCATCGAGCATGGTCTCGATTCCCCTTTCTTACATGCTCCACGAGGAGAGTTTGCCTCTACTAGGGCTCTTGTTTGGACTCTTTTAAGTAGTGTGTTGACCAGCCCATAGTAAAATCGGAATTCAAGGAAATCGAAAATTCCTTTGTGTTATGTTCAAACAGTAAGAATTCTTTTGCTGACTGCGAATTATTTGCAGGGTAAGAATTGGGTTTGGGACTGGGAGAAGTTTTAAATCTCGGGAATCGAGAGAGCAGGTATCGAGTTGTTCAATTGATAGGGTGGAACTCATGGAAACACCGTTTGAAAATATGGATCCCCGTTATATCCGGGGTGTAATTGACGCACTTGAACTTATCAACTCTTTTCTCGCATGGAAAGCCGAACATCCCGAAAGCAATCGTACAGTCAAGGATTTTCTCAATCAAGCCCTTTCCAAGTTGGAAGAGAAAACAGAGAGCAAGCTGGATGAAATGCTTGGTTTAGAACTTGATGAATAGTCAAAGAACCTTCGACTGTCTCATTCATTGCTTGTCAATACTTTTGTAGACCTAGTAAAAATTAGGTTTGTCTGTGCGACTGTGTGATCTTTTGGAGATCCTTGCTTATTTGTGCCAACTGATGTTTTGCCTTTTGTTTAGTCTTGGCGTTAACGGTTATAGCTACTCGCAATGGTTTTCGAGATTGATAGGGGCGAGGAAGCGATTTGATGTATACGCCTGTTTTATTTTTCATCACTGAATCGATAAGTGGTGCGAGTTTGGATTCGTCTAAGATTGATACTTGAATTATTTCCTGTAAGACAACCGTGTTTGTTAGGGAAGCTATCTGTGGAGCAACGGCAGCCATGAACATGGCATACAGCTCTTCTGGGACACCTGGGAGACAATAAATCTGAGTTTGACCAAAGTGAAACTGGATTCCGGGTGCTGAGCCGATAAAATTGGGGAGAGGGGTTGCCCCTTTTGGTAGTAGGGCCATCTTTTTTCGGGCAGGTGTGATTTCCTCCGTTTCGACGAGGTTTTGCGATTTTAATGTCTTATAGCGGTTGGTTACCATTTTGAGTGCATGAGGGTTGAGCTCAAGGGTAGTTCCTACGGCGTGAGCAAGACCTTCTGCGGTGATGTCATCGAAGGTGGGACCAAGTCCGCCACTTGTTATTAGTATAGTTGTGTCTCGCGATTTGCTGTCTTGTATGGCTGTTGCAATGAGGTTCACTTTGTCTTCGATGACTTGGATTTGATTGACAGGGAGGCCTAGTTCGAAAAAGCGTTGAGCTAACCATTGGGAATTGGTATCCAGGGTATGTCCTGAGAGTATTTCATTTCCAATAATTAGGAGTTCGACTCGAAGTATCATGTTTAACCGCCGGTGCCTTTGCTTTGCATTTGGCTGTACTCGTGGAGAAAGTGAGTGAATCCTTTTTGGAATTGGCGAATGCCTTCGACGACAACGTATTCGTCTCGGCCATGGGAATGCCCACCGTGTCCAAGGCCACCAATGACAAAGGGTTTGTTTAGAGGTGGATCAGAATAGATATAGATTGGAACACTGGAGGGGAACATTGGCCAGACTTCCACATTATCAACTCCTGTCTCATAATAGGACTTCATGAGAGCTTTGGCAATAGGTGTGTTGTCGCTGGATTTTGCCCAGTTCATTGTATAGCCTAGTTCCACTTTGACGAATTCTGCCATGCCGATGTTTTTGATGTGTTCGTTGACAACATGGAGAACGTGGGATGGTTGTTCATTGGGTGTGAGACGGATATCGACGTGGGCTGAGGCTTCATGTGGAAGAATTGTCTTGGCAGAATCACCCACATATCCAGTATGAATTCCTGAAATATTTACAGTGGGTTGAAAGAGGAACCGTCGAAGAAGATCGAGTTTCGACTTAGCTTCAATCGTTAAATTATTGGCTTCTAATTGTAAGGCTGCAGTTCCTGGATCAAAAGATTCTGCAAGTAAATTCAGCAGGCGTTCATCATCTTTTGTTGGTGGTTGTACATCGTCGAGGAGTCCGGGGATTAAGGGTTGTCCGTGGATATCAACTAGCGAGGAGAGGGTTTTGGTGAGGATATGAGCGGGGTTGCGTATCCATCCTGCTTCGGCTGAGTGAAGATTACGAAGTGAGGGGCCTTTGCAGTGTAGCCGTAAAAAGACGATGCCCTTGGAGCCAAGGAAGAGTCGGGCAAATCCTCGACGATCGGTGGCAAAAAGTGGATAATAAACTGCTTGAGCTTTGTTTATTTCCTTTTTATGTTCTTGGACAAATTCTGGTAGACTCGGACTTCCGCTTTCCTCTTCGCTATCGACAACTAACATGAGGTTAATGGGAATGGTTTCTCCGATGTCTTGGATAATTGCGAGGGTTTGGAGGAGTGCCATAAGTGCAGGTTTCTGTGCGTACGCGCCTCGTGCTATGAGAATGGGTCCGAATTGTGAACGCTCCTGTATTTGTGCTGAAAAGGGAGGGACGGACCATTGGGCTTCACCGTCCGTGGTCATGACATCAATGGATGTTTGGATCAGCATTGTAGGCGCTTTTTTTCCTGCAGTGAGGTTTTGTCCGAAGAGTATAGGATTGCTGGGAGTAGGAGTGATTGATGCTTCGAATCCGAGTGATTCGAGTTTGGTTAGGACTTGATGGATTGTTTGGTTTATGCCAGCACCTGTCCCACTGATACTTGGTTGACGAAGGAATTTTTGAACTTGTTGAAGCGTTTTGTCAAATTGTCTGTCAATTTCTTCAATGATATTACGTATTATCACTTGAAATCGCACTCAGCTTTGATTCAGTGTCTCTGGGTGCATTTCTGTTGTCTTTTCGATAAAAGCGCGTCGGTTACGCGAGCCTAGGGCTTCGAGAAACTATGGGCTTGGAGCCAGCGGGTTTCCATAATTGAGCGGAGCAGTTCCACATGGTCCTCATGGCTGGAAACAATCCCCACAATGTTGGCTTTGCCTTTGGATGAATTCCCCAGAAGAATTTCTTCAAAGTCGCGAATCACACCCCAAACATCTCCCCGTGGATCATGGCGGAGTTGGATATTTGGATTCTTGGCTGCAAGGTTTTGAATACTTGTTACGGATTTTGATTCTGGTGAGTCAGCGACAACTATGCGTACTCGGACTTCACTTGGGATCATTTTGAGGAGTTTGGCTTTGATGCGAGTGGCACGCGGGAGGATGAGGTAAAGATGGCTGCGGGCACGTGCAATTAGGCTGGCTTCATAGGATTGGAAGTCTTTTTCGCCAATTACAAATTGGTAGAGATCAAAGGTCGAGGGCTCTGATTCTTTGGATCGTTGCCAGAATAATCCTATGCCTTGTGTAGCAACGGTAAGATGCCCTTCTGCTTCCTCGAGCATGGCTTTGACTTGTTTTTCTGTAGTGTCAAGGTAGGTGGTTCGCCATTCGTTGAAGGCTGTCGGTATACCCCGAGTGAGTTTGGTAAGTTGTTGTTCACTTTGAGTGAAAGTTTCTTCGAGTTTTGGAGTGATTTCGTTGGCCCGTACTTTTTCTAGTAACTCAGGTATTTTGACTAGCTCTGAATCGAGTTCACGTGCGGATGATTTGACTTTGTCTAGCGAAACTTCAAGGCCGGCGGCGAATCGTTCTTGGATGCTGCGAGTGAGTCTTTCTAATCGTGTCGCCAGCTCTGTGGTTGCTTTCTGATTTCGTTGAATTACCTCATTGAAAGCCAGGTCGAGGGCACTTCGTACCCATTCGGCTAGTTGTTCTCTAAGGCTTTCAAACTGCTGGTGAGCAGCCACTGAAACTTCCTCAAATCGATCTTGGGCATTCTTAAGATGGTTTTGGATTGCTTCAGTTAGTTCTGTCTGGAAGTTTTCTTTGAGTTTTTTCACTGAGGTCATGATGTGGTCTCGGGTGAAATTTTCGATAACACCCTTGAATGCACCTAGTCGATATTTTGTCTCCATGAGGTCTCCTAGGGATGCTTCGAGTGTACTTGTCTCCTGTTCGAATTCTGCCAGATGACTTTCTACGACGGAGGGGGTGATGCTCCATAGTTCTGCGAGTGTTTCGCGAAACGTGTCGAGTTCATGGAGGCGGAAGGATTTTTCTCGCATGTCTGAGAGGGAGATGTTGACGATGTCAAATACGTCGTTTTTCAACTTGTTCAAGACCACGGTGAAGGCCTCGATTGATTCGAATTCATTAAGCTGGTTGCGAGTTTCCATCATGTGCATATCGACTTCTTCGACGAGTTCAGAATACAGATTATCGGCAAAAACCTCAAAAGTTGGTGCTCCGTGAAGGGTTTTGGCTTTTTCTTGAAACTCAAAAAAGACTTTGCTCAAGGACCCATTAATGTCGGTCTGTAACCGATCCATTTGAAGTGGAAGTTTATCCACTTTCTGTTGAGCGTCATCGCTCATATTTGGGATTCCGTTCTCCATTTTTTCAGGGAATTCTTGTCGCATTTGGCGGAGCAGATTTCGAACTCGTGTGAGTGCAATCATGACGGCTTCAATTGGTACGACAGCTTCAAAGGTGTCATCTGGATTCCGGCGAATCAAACCACAAGTTTGTAGTTCCTCTAGATATTGATTCACTTTCTTTGTGGTTAAACCATGATTTTCCTTAATCTCATCTTTGGGAAGGGATGTGGGTTCTGTAGCCAGTTCAAAGTAGAGACTTACGGCGGGATGAGATACATGTAAGAGATCGGCTAAAGATGTACCTTTCTTTGGTTCAGGAAGTGGTTCTTCGTTGACATCCATTGAATATCCCTCGCTAGATTTTGCTGATGGCTTCAATAATCCTGCTCTTTAGGGTGATGCCTAATTATGTCTTTTACGTTCACGACCTTGCTTATAAATGCCCGTTGGTGATTTCGGAAAGGCAAAAAACTACCAAGTTGAATTACCCTAAGACATTTTAAGGTCACAACCTCGTTAGCGAAAAATGCTGTAGACACACAACATGTGTGGATTGGGTGGGTTATGTGCCTCCGAAAAAGAAAGCTGTTGCATTCATACTGAAGAAGAAGGATATTCCGAAATTTGTCCAGCAGCTCACCCAAGTTCTTACCCTGTATGGTCCGGTTGCGAATCAATCCCAATTCAAGTTTGATACGATTACAGATAGTTCACAGCTTCGCTTGGATTATGATACAACCATTCTTCCGCCTAAGAAGTACTTCATTCCACCCACAGAGGATATGGTGACTTTTTCTCAAAGCCCCACACTCATAGTACGTGACTCCTTTGAACAAAGCGATACTGAATCTTTATGGAATGGAAAACGATTCCTCATTTTTGGAGTACATTCCTGCGATCTTGCGGCGATTAAATTTCATGATCTTGTTCTGACACAAATATATCCAGATCCGTATCGCACTCGCCGGCGAAAGGAAGGCATTATCATTGGATTGAATTGTTTATCGCCATGTGAGGACAGTTTCTGTAAATCAGCTGGCACACTCCACACCACTGACTCTGCAGACCTCATGCTGACTGAGTTGGAAGACGTTTATTATGTGGACACATTAACTGAAACTGGAAAACAAGTCGTCGAATTTTGTAAATCCCTTTT
Source organism: Promethearchaeota archaeon (assembly GCA_048937435.1). Lineage (GTDB taxonomy): Archaea > Asgardarchaeota > Hermodarchaeia > Hermodarchaeales > Hermodarchaeaceae > Hermodarchaeum. The sequence goes on from JBHLNC010000015.1 coordinate 13,442, forward strand.
TTCACTTGCATCCACAGAACAGACAAAACTAGTCAAAAAAACCTTAACCAAACGGACCCAAACCTTCCCAGACGCTATTGATGGCTTTGAAGACCTTCCCAGGCAATCTGACGCTAGCTACGAAGCCGAAATGTGGAATCGGCTTGGGAGACGATGCTTTGGCTGTGGTTCTTGTACCATGGTGTGTCCAACCTGTTTCTGCTTTGATGTTAGTGACCGAGTCGAATTGAATCTTAATGAAGGCGCACGAGTGCGAAAATGGGATTCCTGTCAACTCGTTGACTTTGCTCTTGTTGCTGGTGGTCACAACTTCCGACCCACGATCCCATCGCGAGTGAGATTCCGTATTTACCATAAATTCTGGATAGAACCGGAACAAATCAATCAGATTGGCTGTGTAGGCTGCGGACGCTGTACACGGGCGTGCCCTGCAGATATCGATATGATTGAATTGCTTGTAGATATCAAAAAAGGAGGGAACTAGTTAGATGACTCAGTCTACTTCAATACGGACAGAAAAAAACGCGTACCAATACAACATGGCACGCATTGTAAGGATTACTCCTCAGACTCCAGATACCAATCTTTACACGTTTGAATATGTCAACAAAGATCAACAAAAGCAGTTTAATTTCATTCCCGGCCAATTCATGCTATTATCCCTATTTGGGCATGGAGAAGCTCCATTTGGGATCTGCTCATCCCCGAATCAGACTGATTCATTTGATCTCTGTATTCGTTCGGTCGGAAGCCTTACCAATGCACTTCAGAAGCTGACATCAGATAGCATGGTTGGATTGCGCGGACCCTTTGGACATGGATGGCCCATGGAGAAACTAAAAGGAAAAAACGTCGTCATCATTGGTGGAGGAATTGGATTAGTTCCCCTCCGACCAGCAATTCTAGACATTCTTGAAAACCGTGACGATTACGGTACACTTCAAATCATGTACGGTGCCCGATGTCCTGAAGAACTCCTTTTCAAAGACGAGTTATACATCTGGGATAATCGTCGTGACGTCGAATACGTTGCTACCGTTGACCGAGATGATGAACAT
>JBHLNC010000290.1:0-3504 GCA_048937435.1 Promethearchaeota archaeon
CTTTCGAGAACAACAAAACAGACCTATGTAAACGCCCTGAACACAACGGGTGTGATATTCAGAATGAAGGCATTCAACCAGGTTTCCATTAAATTAACAAAGATAAGCTGCGATAGCCAAAACATTGGGAGCATAAACCCGATAACTAGGCTAAAAAATGCTAAGGCAACCAGATGGAGTGCGTTGTCCGGGATATAGCTGGCAAGGTTGTGCCATGCCTTAGCGAAAACAAACCCAATTATCCCATGAATCACCATAAAAAACGGGCTGACCCAATAGTACCAAAACCTCAGATCCAGTGGAGGAACAAGTGGAATTATTCCTAAGGCAAGATTCATGAAATTAAAAATTACAGTGAACATGCCCAAAGATATCATGAATCCGCTCAATGCCACCTGGATGACAACCGCAACCCAAACATAGTATTTTCCCATTTTTGGTGTACGGGGGTCATCCCAGTGTTGCCTCCATGAGGTAATGATGTATCCACCTCCAATATTCTTTACCAAAACCAGCCAAAAAAGCATTACGAACCCGACCTAAACTGTCCTCAGATGACCAACTTGCACTTTCAACCATTGTTAGAAGTCAGTCTCTGTCTAATCTTCCTCAGGATGCGTCCGTGACCACACAATTCCCGACAAAACGATGATAAAAATAATCACGAAAAGCACCTCAACCCACACAATCTGCCCTAAAACCATGGCTATCATAATTAAAATAATGAGAATAATCACCGCATACAACAACGGTCGCAGCCGTCGCGGCCAGCGCCCCATCGTGTCTGGAGGCGTTGGCGGATGTGTGTGCGGTGGAATGCCGTTAATCACTATTCAATCCTCCTTACCATCGGTGTATTTTCGTTTTCTTTCGGATGCGTCCATATCCACACAAACCCAAGCAAAAGAATCACGAAACTGATGATAAACAGCACCACCAGCCATGCAATTTGCCCTGAAACCACGGCTAACAGAATCAAGATGCACAGGATGAAAACAATAAAGACTATCAAGCGAAACCGACTGGGCCAACTACTCAGCGTATCTGGATACGGTGGAGGTGTGTGTGGAGGTTCTGCCCAAATCACTATTCTATCAACCCTACTCTTTCCATAATTTATTCTTCAGAATTTTGGGGCTTCCCCATTCTTCTCGAAGAATACTGTACACAGAAATATCCCACCATTTTCCCAGACTATAGAATAGTCTTCGGAGTACTCCCTCTTTTTTGAACCCATTTTTCTCCAACACTCGTTTCGAGGCAACATTTTCTTCCGCAATAAGGGCTTGAATCCGGTTAATGTCCTGCAGCAAGTACAAATAGTCTAAAATTATCGCTACAGCTTCAGTACAGTATCCTTTCCCACGGCCTTCAGGTGTTACCATATACCCCAGTTCAGTCGATGTTGCATATCCGCCAAATTTCAATTGATAATAAGAGATCCACCCCGATTTCGTTCCATTTTTCGATTCAATGATAAAAAGTGCGCTACCCGGTGACGGTTCGCTAAGCCTTTTTTCAATATCACTTACGGAAATTTGTGGGGCAATGAAAAACTCACCAACAAATTCCTGACTAGTCATCCAAGCAGCATAGGTGGGAATATCTTCCTTTTCGATGATATGCAAATTGATTTTTTTCCCCTTTAACACAATGACACACCTTAGGGACATTTAATTCTGATGTCGCCTAAAATCATATCGAAATCCTTTGGTAAACCTTGTCTTAGTATTGCTATGAAGTGAAACAGCTATTTCACGTCGTATTTTTTCATCTCGTGGATTCAACAACTTGTTAGATCTATGGGTGGTTTATTGTGATTTTTGTTCTAGACGTCGAATATTTATAACGTGTGTTTGTTTTTATTATACGTTATCTATTATTTTGTTTTAAATATTGTTACTCTATTTTTTAAATGATATTTTTGAAAGTTATTGGGTATGATGTAGTTATTGGTGGAATCCTCAGTTTTCGGTTCATCGAAAATAAATTAGTTTCACATCACAGAAAAATGGGGCTATCTCTCAGTTTTCGACCCATCGAAAAAAGGAGGAAAAGCCCAGCACAAAGCTGGGCTGAAGCACCACGAAACTAGGGTTGATGTCGTCGTCGCCGAATGACAAAGATGACTCCAAGGGATGTTGCAAGACCTACAATAATGGCTTCAAAGGGGAAGCCAGGAATGGGTGGTGGTGGCGGAATGGTTCCCCCGTTATTAACTATGATCGAGATTGAAGCCACGGCCTCGTTACCCACGTTATCAAAGGCACTGATACTAATGTCATAGTCGCTATCAGCAACCGTTGTCGAGTCCCAGGCATAGCTGTAGGGTGTGCTAGAATCGGTATTCACGAGGGTTCCACCAACACGAAATTCGACGCGGTTCATGCCACTAGCATCATCGGTTGCTGTGACTTCAATGTTAACGGTTCCACTGATTTCCGCTCCTGCCGAGGGAGCAGTAATGCTAAGGTCTGGGTTGGTATAGTCGCCAACAGTATAAGTGAAGTACGTGAGTCCGTCTTGGAGGGTGCTCGCCATACCCCAGGTATCATTGGCTTGGAAGAAGTATTCAACCAAAGTATTGAAGACTTCACCAGGGATCGTTGCGCGATAGGTATTCCCTGTTTGATGTGACATGATAAGATAGTTAAACACTCCAGAATTAATCCGATAGATGAGGAATGGCGTGTCTAAGTCTTGTTCGATAATATTCACTTCTATTTGTACTGGTTGTTCATGGTCCGGAGTGATTGGCGTTTGATCAACATTACTGAGAATAGGTGCGGGGTCATCGTAAATGTAGACATCGTCAAATAGTACTTCGAGCGGAGCATTTCCTGTTACCGCAGAGAATTCAAGGGTTCTCATTTCGACATCGGGGAGGCTGCCAAAGGCTGCTTCATAGTCATGAGCAAGGTCACGGTGCAATTGAATCCAAGAACCAATAGTTCCACTACCTGTCACGTTGAAGTAGACGTTAGAAGACGTGTTACTTAACGCACCCCAATTAGATGTACCAAGAATATACCATATGACTCTGTAATCATGGAATTGAACATAGAACGTAATCTCGCCATCGCTGAAGTCTTCGATGCGCCACATGAGATCCAAATAAGTTTCCCGTGAACTATTCAGAGGACGTCTATGAAGATCCTGATCGACTAGGAGACTTCCGAAGGGGAGTAATGAGCAATTAGCGGCTTTGCCTCCTCCATATCCTTGATCGGTGACTATGAGATCGTAAAAAACCTCGTGATCCCAACCTTGTATAAGTGATCCTATGTCACCTTGATCTTCAAAGTCAGCAACAGTGACAGTTCGAGCAACCAGTTTTAGATCATCGATGAGCAATTCTACACGTGAATTAGTAGTCGCGGCTAATGCCGTGACAAAGAAACTATCGACAATAGCATCACTAGTGCCAAACACAGAAGAAATATCTTGCCACAGATTACGCTCGAAATACTGCCATGAGCCCGTTGTGTTGAAACCATCAATCAA
>JBHLNC010000016.1:0-14485 GCA_048937435.1 Promethearchaeota archaeon
GAAAGACGTCAAAGAGCGAGAATATCAAAAGATAGCGTTTATTGAATTCATTCACCTTGCTGATGAATTGAATTTATCGTTAGTTGTACACTCGCGAGAGGCCGAAGCTGATGCTATGCAAATTTTACGAGAAGAGAAGATGTACGATGTCCAGCTGCATTGTTTTAATGATCCTGAACATGTTCAGCAAGCAGCAGAAGAAAGGTTCTTCATGAGTGTTCCCACTAGTGTTGTTTCGCGTCAACGAATGCAACGTATAGCCAAGACTATGCCTTTGGAGAACATGCTTTTGGAAACTGATGCGCCATATTTGTCTCCTGTCCCTGGACAGACTAATGAGCCATCAAACCTTCCGCTTGCTGCAGCCAAAATTGCTGAACTAAAGGGTTCAACAACTGAAGTGATTGCAGGTACTACAACAACAAATGCTCTAAATTTCTTAAATCTGCAAAATGCCTACCAAGAGTAAGGGAGAAAGAGGGATCACTTCATCGAACTGTTAGGGTTTTACTAATATTCCGGGGATAATCTGGGTCTATGTTCTTGTATGTTGCGAGGTGGTAAGCGATGAGTTGGAGTGGGATTGCCTGGAGTATTGGGCTTAAGTATTGACTTGATTTGGGTACGACAAGGAAGTCTTCTTCTCTGACATATCGTCTTAGTAATGGATGGTCATCGCCAGTAGCAATGATACGCGCACCACGGCATTCAACTTCGGCTAAGTGGTTAACGATATGTTCAGCATCATCTGGTGCAATTGTGAAAATGATGGGATATCCGCTTTCGACGATGCTTAATGGACCATGTTTGAATTCACTAGAATACATACCATCAGCAACAATATAGCAGACTTCTTTGATTTTCAACGCGCCTTCTAAAGCCACACCATGGGTTAGCCCATGCCCAAGAACGTAAAAGTGAGAAAAATTGGAGAGATAGGGAGCGAGCGAGCGTGCTTTCAGGGTCGTGGTTGAGATGGTTTCCTCAATTAGTGCCGGAAGGTGTGTTTGTAAGCCATTGATTAGAGCATCTGCGGCCTTGGGTTTAATGACCCTTGATTTTTGACCAGCCAATGTTGCAAGATAAGCGAAAAGTGTAACTTGACTTGTGTAGGTTTTTGTTGCTGGGACACTAATTTCAAAACCGGACCCCATGGGGAGGTAAAGGTCACTTAGATGCGTAAGTGTCGATCCGAGAACATTTACTACACTTAATATTTTGACATTTTTCTTTTTACAGAGGTGGACAACATCGATGACATCTTTGGTTTCACCACTTTGACTTACACAAATCACCACATCGCCAATTCCCACAGAATCTCCGTAAAGAGAATTAAATTGTCCACCGATGACAGGGATAGCAGCAATATTCGCCAAGTCGTTGAAATAATAACTCCCAACTACTGTTGCATGATAGCTAGAACCACAAGCGACGAAAAATACACGCTTTGCATCGATTAGGGCGTCAATGAATTGAGTGATATATGGTTCACGGATGGCACTGAAGAGCGTTCTTGTGGTACTGACTTGTTCATGAATTTCTTTGAGCATAAAGTGAGGATAGCCACCTTTTTGGGCTACTCGAATATCTGCATCTGATGTGTAAGGCTTCCGTTCTATAGGCTGACCATCACTTATTCGCCGTATTTCAACTTTTTCGGGTGAAAGGATTACCAGTTCTCCGTCGTGTATGTTCAGAATCTGACGAGTTACAGGTAATATGCTGGGAAGGTCACTGCTCACACACGTTTCATCCTCGCCAATTCCCACAAACAGGCTGGATCCCATTTTGACAGCATACACTTTGTTGTCATCTTTGTGCATTGCAGCAAAGGCGTAATCGCCCTTTAGATCACCACAGCCCTTGCGGATGGCTTCCACCATGTCGCCAAGTTGATCATAATATTTTTCGACAGCATGGACGCAGATTTCGCCATCATTCATACTTCGAACTGTATGCCCTTCTTTTGTGTATTGTTCACGTAGGGGGAGAAAATTTACGATGTTGCCATTATGGGCTGCACATAAATCCTCATCGCAATCGAGATGGGGTTGGGCATTCAGTTTGCTTGGAGCTCCAAATGTTGCCCAGCGAAGTTGTGCTATTCCTTTGGATCCTCGCATTTCATTGAGGCGAAGTTTGGCAGCGACTTCATTAAATTTACCCTTGTCTTTTCGAAGTTGAATTCGGTCTTTGGAGACTGTGGCAACACCCACTGTGTCATAGCCACGGTAGGTGAGTTTTTCGGCACATTCGACGAGTATTTCGCCGATGTCATTTCGTCGATTGCTTGTAATTGCGAAGATGCCGCACACTGGTAGTCGCTCCTTTTAGCAGGTTTCACACGGCGGAGGCTTTTAACTGTGTTTCTGTATGCAGATACAGTCATTTTTGAAGATCAAGTGCTGCTTGAAGTTGGGCTAAATCAGGATCAATTACAGGGGGTGCCGATACTCTTTCAATAACGATGCCTTGGGCCTTCAATCCGCCGCCAGTCGCCTCAATGAGAATAGTTTCTGACGGGTCTTGAGCTCCAGATTCTAGTTGGTCGATTAAACCAGCAAGACCGGTAACTCCGGTGGGTTCTGCAAAGATACCCTCATATTTCGCAAGTAAGTCCTGAGCTTTGAGAATTAACTCATCAGGCACAGCGATAGCTGAACCTTTTGATTCCCGAACAGCTGTTAGGGCCAAGTCACCATCCCATGGAAAAGGGTCACAGAGCCCTTCTGCAACGCTTTTTGGAGATTCAAAAGGTTTGATCTTGAAGATATCTTGATTGGTTTCAAAGGCTCTAACGAGAGGTGGACAACCTATGGCTTGAACAGCAACCATCCGAGGACGTTGTTTCACTAGGTCGAGAGTTAGGAAGTCTGTAAAACCACGCCATTGTCCGCCTAGCAAGCCTCCTGCGCCAACTTGGACGTATGCAACATCGGGAACAGTCCAATCTAGCTGCTGGATAATCTCATAGGCTAGGGTTTTGGGTCCTTCAGCTTGATAAGGATTAAAGGGTCCAAAGCTTGGACAGGGCGTCCAACCATATGTGGCACATGCTTCTCGGAGGAGTTTGACCGTAGGATCATCACCTTTATGTAGCCCACGTAATCGTACTACTTTTGCGCCATATAGAAGAAGTTGGGCAATTTTCCCCATTGGTGCGATATCCGGTACAAAACAAAAACAGGTAAATCCCGCTCGTGCACAATAGGCGGCTAGTGCAGCAGCGGCATTACCACTGCTTGCAGAGGCCAATGTATCTGTACCTTGTTCTTTTGCCTTTGAAACGCCAACTGTCATTGGTCGGTCTTTAAATGACCAAGTTGGATTCCGCGTTTCATCTTTAATGTACAGTTCGCGAACGCCCAAGACCTTGGCTAGCCTTTCACTTCGAAGAAGAGGAGTCCCTCCTTCTCCCAAACTGACGATGTTTTTGCGATTGGAAACGGGGAGTAATTCGAAATAGCTCCATACACTCAATAGCCGTTTTGATAGTATCTTTTTAGAGAGAGCTTCTTGAAGGTTAGAATAGTTGTAAAACACATCAATCCGTGCATTACAGTTGGGAGTTGTGCAAAGTAGCGGATATTTGGATAGATCATATTCTGTATTACACTTTGGGCATTTAAGATAGGAGACATAAGCCATTATTGAGGAGCCTCCTGTTGGATATGATGTTGTAAAGCGGCAAGTCCTTTGTCAATTAGTACATAGCGTTTGGCTTGCCCCATTAAGTACTCGTATAATGTTGTATAATCGGAATGGCTTCGAAGGGTTGTTTTTGTATCTAAATCGTCAATTGGTGATGAAGTCTGTTGTTTAGCTGCTTTCCGAAAGGCTAGAGCCACTCGGTAACCATCTTCACGGCGAATTTGAGCTTGTTGTTTTGCCGAGAGCGTTTGTCGTAACTGGCTAAGTCGATGACTAATAGAAGAAGAATCCTCTATGAGCGCAATAGAGGCTGTAAAAAGAAAAATACTGCCAAAGAGTTCTTTCTCCCACCAGTTCAACGGTGTTTTTGTTGCGAAAAGTTCTAGGGCAGTATTTAGACTGCCTTGGCTCGCTTCAAGCTTTTGCAGCATGAAGAAGAGATCACTCGCCTCTAAGAGAAGGCCCGCAGCCCGGGTTGGTTGGTGTTTACGCCAAAAATATTCGCCAGCGACAAGCACTACAATCAGGGCGTTTTGAAATTGATTTTGTGCTCTGAGTCCATCTGCTTCTTGTAGATACTGACCTAATTTGACCTTAGCGATTTCAGGACTAGGGGATGTCATTAGCCCTGTCAGTCGGAGTTCTGATTCTGAAAACACTTTCTCTTGCTGAGTATTAATTGCTTGATACAGATTGCGCCATTGGCTTTTCAGACGAACACCTCATCATGGTTATCGCATTTGTTGCCTGAAGGTTTGTGCTTAAAAAGGTAAAAACATTCGGTGACCTCTAATTCTGCAAGATTTTCGATATTTGGTGGGTCTAGTTAGCAAAGTTTTTGTTCGTCAAATCTTTGTGTCAGTTGGTGGCACTAGGTGGTTTCCAAGCGGTCTGTATTTGCAGCCATATCCCTAGTCATAATTTTGCTGCTGATTCTTAGTTTTTTCTGGCCACTCCTTTTCCAGCCACTATTTCCCCGTCAAGAACCCTATGACGATGTTCCTGACTGGGGAACCGGAGTTGTAGTCGAAGGAGGAGACGATACCTTCTTGGATAACATCACGCTGGATGATATCACTTTGGATTTAAACTGGACCCTCGATCCCTCTTTGACTGTTGCCATCGTTTCACCCGGTGACCCACCCCGATATTGGCGAACCACAGCATATGATCGATACATCGGAACAGATTGGGAGAAAAGTAATAGCACCACTGAGGTTCTCCCAACGGTTTCTCCAGGTAGTGAAATCGTTTATCATATTACTCAGAACATTTCCGTTCAGGGTGTAGCTGGATCCTTTCCTTTGTTATCTTTATGGCCTGATTCAATGATTATTACTAACTCTATTTCGTGTCCCACTCTTCCCTTTCCAACTTCGTATGATATTGCCACAGATGAGTATGGTACTGCCATTTTGAATGGTCGATTCAGCTCGACTGGTTCAACCACCCTAGAGTACGATGTTACCTTTACCTCGCTCAATTGGTCTACTGATATCCGACCCTTCGCTCGGTCAGCCAGTTTTACTCCAGCTGATTTGCTAGCAGATTATCAGCAACAAGGTCTTAGTTATCTTAGTTCATCTACTATAAGCGATATTCAAACACGTTTGACTACAATTCTGGCTGGGGTACCTGACAACGCCTTTGAAGAGGCATTTGCTATCCTCAACTACTTCAAGACAACATTTGCTTTTGACTTCTTTACTCCGCGACCTGGACCCGCTGATGAGCATGTGGAATGGTTTCTGAGTCAAGGTTCAGGAATTGGTGTTGATTTTGCCACGGTTTTCACCATGTTTCTCCGTCAAAGTGGAATTGCTGCCCGACCTGTGTTTGGAGCCGTTCTGGGTGAGGATCAGGGGTTTCAGAGAGTATTGCATCTGATGCATCTCCACTTCTGGGTTGAAGTGTACATTCCCGTTGTGGGTGGAGGGGGTTATTGGGTGCAATTTGATCCAACGCCTCTGCCTGATTTTATCACTGATGGAAGTCCACCTCCTCCAACTGTGAACAAAGCACCCCCTCCTGTTATTCCGGATGGGGATCCGTATGTTATTAGCACCTCATATGACCTCTCAGTAGTCGTTACACCACCCGTAGTTGATCGATTTGTGACGGTTCAAATGTTGGCAACGCTAACTCAAGATGGAAACCCGGCACCAGGGGAAACCCTTGATTTCTATGATGAAACGGAGCAATTCTTTCTCGGAACTAACGTGACCACTGCGACTGGCGAAGCAAGTATTAGTTTTCAATACAGCAATGCTGCAATTATTGGATTTCACATTCTTCGCGTTTCATTTCAAAGTCTAAGCGAGTATGGCGGTGTGGGTCTTCATGGGCCTGCAAACCTGAATCTTACTGTGACTCCTCTAGAAGTGAATCGCACAATGATGGTCCGTTTTAATGGAACCTTAAGTGATTCTGTAAATGGTCGGGGAATATCTTCCTCTGAAACTGCTTTGACAGGAGTCAATATATTTCTAGGACCCACGATAGTGTCCCAACCCCTTACCGATGCGTCTGGGTACTATTCTGTTGATTATGCCATTCCCATGTCTCAAGCGCCCCTTGGTGTCACAAGCGCTCACGTAGAATTTGAAATCGTCGGGGTTATTGATTTTACAATTAGTAATTGGGAGAATTTGAACATCACGGCTACTTCACAGCTTTCTGTGCAGGCTCTGCCCAACTCAATACGCTTGAATAGTGCTACGATTTTACGTGGGAGATTACAGTTTGAAAACGGAACAGGAATGCCAGGACAAATAATCCAACTCTATTGGAATGACACACTCATTGGTTCTAATATAACGGATAGCGCAGGGTATTATTGGTTTAACTATACACCTCCTGCAATTGGTCCCGTTGTTATTGAAGCGCAATTCACTGGCGCGTCGTTGATTTATGGCTCCAGTGGGTTTAGCACGGCCCGAGTGCATCAGGAAGGAACAATAATTGTTTATGTGAACGATGATGATAGTGATGATGTCACCCAAAGAGGAAGCTGGGTGTATTTCTCAGGTTGGGCTGAATATCAAAACGGTACAAGCGTAGAAGCGGGAGTACCGGTTATTATTTTTCTTAATCAAACTGCAATTGGTGCAACGACCACAAACACGAGTGGCGGTTTTTCATGGAGCTACCAGCTCGTAAATACACTACCAGTTGGCACAATTGAAGTATCAGCTAATATCACTCATACGACACTACGCGTTGTCAGTAGTCTTGATTACTTCATAATTAATTCAACAACTCAGCTCCAAAATCTCCAGTTTAATCTCGACCCAGTGATGCTGGGTGAAACAGTAACCCTTACTGGGCAGATTATTGATGATCAAGGAACTGGACTTTCAGGTCAAAGTCTAGATATTAGCCTTTCATACCTATCTTTGACTATCCCCATTGGATCGGCACTTATTCAGCCCGGTGGAACCTTTTCTGTCATTTATCAGATTCCACTTTCCGTTCCAACTAGTGTTTCAACCGTAACTTTTGATGTAACCTACTCAGGCACCAGCTATTATGGAGCTAGTATGGATTCAGAGCTTTTGGATGTGTTTTCAAATGCTTCGCTTCTGATTGAGGTTCCCGTGGGTCCATTTGCTTGGAATGAGAGTATTTCGGTGAACGGAACGCTAGTCGACAACTTTGGGCGGGCACTACCGAACCGAGATGCACAGGTGTTTGTGAATGGAACAAGTAATTTCTCAAGCATCACAAATCAATTGGGTCAGGTCGCTTTCGTGCTTCGTTTTACCCCATCGGGAGAAAATGATGTTTTTTATGCTCTCCAGCTTCGACACGAAACGATAATTACCCTCAACTCGTCTGTTAGAATAATAACCGTGGAGGCCCAAGATATCATGCAACCCCCACCACCTATACTAATTCCACCAGAGTGGATTGCAGCCATAATCGTAGTTGTTGTCATCATTGTAATAGTGATTCTCGTCTACCGATATTGGAAACGCCGTCCCAGACAATCTGCGGCACCTTCTATTGATGCTTCTGCGATGTTGACAGCACTTCGTCAACTACTTTCTCAGCAAAAATATCGTGAAGCCATAATCTATGCCTTTCGAATGTATGAGACAATAATTCAAGCCAAGCTTGGAATTTTCCGTAATCCGAGTATTACTGTCCGGGAATTTGCTAACCTAACAGTTGCTCATGGACGCCTGGATACACGAACAATGGAAGTGTTCATTCGGGGTGTCGAAGAGGCGCGATATAGTGATCACCCAATAAGTTACAATACGGCTCTTTCATCACTGAACGCTTTTGCTAGTTTGTATAATTCCTTAACCGGAGGTAATTTACGGTTTGTCACGCAGGAACATCAACAGCCAGAATCAGCAGAGCCCGAGCGGACCGAAACCAGCTGAAGCGAAAAAGCGAGGTAAATTCATCACGCTCTTTGTGTTTTGCTTCGTGTTCGCCATAGCTTGGCTGCCACTAATCCTTAGTGTTATGCGGGTAGGTGAAATTGATACTCTTCCATTTTCGATTTATAACACAAGCAGTAATCCAGGAGATGGTTGCTCTGAACTAGCGACCACACTCAATACTGCGGGATACAACGTTAGTCCGTTAATCAGTTCGTTAAGTGTAATCAATGGTATCCCGCAAAATTCCGTACTGTGCCTTATTGGTTCTACGCATCTCTTCTCGTTTGTTGATAGTTCTGCACTATTAGGTTTCTTTTTAGAAGGCGGGAGTATGTTGATTGCAGATGATTTTGGCTCTGGCAACTCCATCCTTGATAGTTTAGCACTGATCCTCCAAGGATCTGGATGGCCAACGGAAATGTTGGGACCCTTACCTGTTTCTGCCATTCGTTTTGATAACGGGCTTCTTCTTGACGCAGATAATAATGAGAATGATAGACCGCTAATGCCCGTCATCACCACACTCAATGACGGGGGGCAAATTTTTTCTTCATCACATCGGGTAGTGATGAATTTTGCCACTGGGCTAAGAGGAATCAATCAAACCCAAGCAATTGCGCTTTCATCAGCTAATTCATGGATTGTCGCCGAAGATGTGTACCGCCTTATTCAACCGGACATAGACCCAAGTTCCATTGCGTTTAATGCATCACGTGGAGACCAACCTGGACCTTTCCCACTTTTAGCCGAGATTCAAATTGGAGGCTTAGGAGGTCGATTAATGCTCCTTAGCGATCCCAGTATTTTCATCAATGACATGATTGATCGTGGTACAAATCGAGCGTTTGCTCGAGAACTATTCACGTATCTAGCCCGACAAGCAAATGCTGACACGATTGTCATTGATCATAATCATCTTGGATGGTCTCCAATGGCCCCGGTCTTATACGTTGGTCTGATGTTGGGGCAAATTACGTATGTTTCCTCAAACTGGTTGCTAGCACCCTTAGCACCGCTTCTAGCTCTTTGGATGGTGAGGAGATATCTGCCCTATGATCGTCCTGAAAAACGAAAACCCATGGAGATTTATCGGCTACGCGGGAAAACCCAGTTTACTAAGACGTTGCATGATTACATAAACAATCAACGCTACGACGAAGCTTTACAAGTAATCTTTGGGCAGCTCAAACGCGATTTACGACGTCGGTATGGGTTGCGTATTTTTGATGTCTCAAGGCTTTTGGTGAGCGTTTCACGAACCCGTCAACCTGGCGATATCGTACAGTTGACAGAAGATTTTGAAGCGATTGAAAAAGCAGTCCAAGAATCTCGTCGAATTAATCGCGAGCAATTTCTAGACCTCTTTTTCAAAATTGAACGAATTCGAGAAAATATTGGGTGATTTACTAATGAGCAGAAGAAGAAGACGTGGAGATGGAATGTCCATCGCCGAAGTGCGAACCCATGCCTCAGCAATTTTGGATGAGGTGGGTAAGCTTATCGTTGGCAAAAGGAATATTCTCCAGAATATGTTGATTGGACTACTCGCTGAGGGACATATTCTCTTAGAGGGTGTGCCGGGCATAGCGAAGACCTACATGGCAAATGCCTTTGCGGCATCGATTGGTTGTGAATTTAAACGAATACAATTCACACCCGATATGCTTCCTGCGGATATCATTGGAACGAATATCTATGATCCAAATACTGGTGAATTTCGATTACGAAAAGGTCCAGTTTTTTCCAATCTCGTATTAGCAGACGAAGTGAATCGATCTCCACCGAAGACTCAATCAGCGCTTCTTGAAGCTATGCAAGAAAAACAGGTTACTATTGAGGGATCAACCCTACCCCTACCAACGCCTTTCATGGTGCTGGCTACACAAAATCCCATTGAACTTGAAGGAACCTATCCCCTTCCCGAAGCTCAAGTGGATCGGTTTCTATTCAAACTTCATGTTGATTATCCCTCTGAAGCAGAAGAAGTGGAAATTCTTCGTCGAAAACACCAACCAGAAGAAGCGGAAATCGAAGCTGTTGTCGACCCACCAACGCTACTTCAAATGCAAGCGACTACAAAAAGTGTTTTCATCGAGCCGTATATCATGTCCTATATTCGGGATATTGTTGTCCGCACTCGAAATGACCCTCAAATCTTGGTGGGTGGCTCCCCGCGTGCATCAATTGTATTACTAGAAACTGCAAAGGTGCATGCAGCCTTCAGTGGACGGGACTATGTTACACCAGATGATGTGAAAGCTCTTGCCAACCATGCTTTGAACCACCGGTTAATTCTCAAACCTGAAGCTGAATTGGAAGGCACTTCAGTTAATGCGGTAATTGATCGAATTCTTAAACAGATAAGCGCACCTGGAGCGTAATTATTCGTGTTTTCCGAACGTGGTCGAGCAATTGTCCTAATTGGAATTTTCGTCCTCGTTGCAGGCTTTGCTTTCACCAATTACGTTCTCACGTTGGTAGGGATTTTTCTCATCATTGGTTCGGTAGCTAGTTCACCATTTTTTCAACTTACGATGCCCATAGAAACCCTTGAGGTAACCCGTGAAATTGACAAGCGAAATATCTTCCAAGACGATTTTATTCACGTAAAATTGACTGTAAAGAACACAGGCTCTCATCGGATTGACGCGGTGGATATTTTTGATGTTTACCCAGAGATTTTCCGTCTAGTACTTGGTAAGAATAGTATTCGCACTCGGATTGATCCCAAACAGGAAATCAAGTTTTCCTATATCGTTCAAGCGCCATTACGAGGAAAATTTACCTTTGGACCTACGAAATTTCACATCTACGATCGATTGGAATATCGTTTTGAAGAAATGTCGGGAGAGAACTATGAAGAACTTCTCATCTATCCAAATGTTGCAGAAGTGCGCATAATGGAGAGCCTGGCCAAAAAACGCCGGCTTGGCCATATGTTTGGAGTCCATAAAACACGCCAAATGAGCCTTGGAACAGATTTCACCGGTATTCGAAGATATGAAGCGGGTGATGAGTATCGTCGAATTGATTGGAAATCATCGGCACGAACACAAAAACTAATGATGCGTCAATATGAAACCGAACGAAATATCCGGATTTTTGTTATTCTCGATACCAGTCAATCTATGAGTGCCGGTCGACCAGAAAATAGCAAACTCGAATATGCAATTCGTGCCGCCTTGATGCTTTCTAAGACCGCTATGGAAAGAAAAGACCACATCGGCATTTTATCTTGGTCATCAAAACAACATGCATTCTTAAAGCCTGGACTCGGCGAAGCCCACTATCATCGCCTGCTAGACCAGCTAGCAGAAATCGAAGCTGGTGGAAGCTTCGATTTAACAGCGGCAGTACAATACCTCGCTCCCAGAGTGACGCAGCAAAGCTTCTTCATCATACTCTCCGATTGTGAAGCAAACCGAAAGCAGCTTGAGAAAGGAATCAAGCTAATTCGCGGGTACAAGCATAACGCCATAATCATTGCTCCTTTTGGACCATGGTTTGAAATCGAAGAAATCTACTTGTCTCCCGTTGAACGCGCCATAGGAGAAGCAATCGTTCATCGACTTCTCGAAGAGCACTCAACTTTAGCTAAGAGTTATCAGCGGGTGGGAGTGTCACTCATTCAAGTGGGACCTGGTGATTTTCTACCAACAGTTCTCAGTGAGTATCTCAAAGCAAAGAAGCGGAGTATTGCAGTGATGTAAATGAGGGTGATAAGGAGATGAATGCCAGGTGACGCGAAACATTCTGTGGCTGCTGAGGGGTATTGCAGTCGCTGCCTTCATCGCCTTCGCTGCAATCATTCTTTTAAGTGTAAATCCAGTGGTTTGGCGTTTCGATGGATTTGCCGGTCCCTTAACAGCCCTCGTAGAATTTGCAGATGCCCTTCGAGATGGTCTCAGTTTATTAGTTGCCTTCTTTGTTTTAGTTGCAGCAGCCTTTGGCGCCCTAATTGATAATATTGTTAGCCAACAATCTATCGGAGTCCTTTTTCCCCAATACTATGATGCCATAGCCGCATATTTTCAGGCACTTGGATTTACTTTACCTCCGCTTCCTATAGATCCAATAATCGTAGAAGGAGTAGTTACAGGACTTATTCAAAGTGTATATTTTCTTGGCTTCCAGATCCTTCTCATAATTGGTCTAATAGCTGGGATTTTGTCGTTCCTCCGAATAAGTGGTCGTTTAGCTCTCCTTTGTTTTCTTTCAATGACAGGAATTGCAATCCTTGCCGCAGCAGGAATTCTGTTAAATCTCCCTGGAGGTGAATACGGTTACCTCCTCGCCCCTGCCAGCACGTTTCCTATGCCGGTGAATCCCACTCTATGGTTATTTTCATCAGTTTTCATTGTAGCAATTGTTAGCTTCCTTTACTTAGAAGTGTCCTATCAAGTTGTATATTTCAACTCGTTACTGGAACCGCCCTCAATTCGCGAAGAGCAACTCCGACAACAGCTTCAACAACTGCAGACTAATGCACAACGGGAAATTCCTGTTCAAAGTCAAGACATTCCCATCCCTAAAGCGCTTCAACGAATGTTGGGCTCAGATGCCTTCCGTTTAATGCGACAGGTAATCGAGCGTAAACTTTTGCGCCGTGAATGGTTGGTTGAATTAAAGGATTCACATGAAATCCGACGCCTCAACACATTTGTTTCACGCGTATTCCGTGAAGATTCTGAAGCAGAAGCAACATTAACAGCTCGTGCAGCCAGCCCATCAATATTGCGCATGACAACACTTTCAATTGGATCTTCCTTAATTCGCTTCACGGTGGTCATTATTATTGCTTACATATGCATTAACCCTGTGATTTTTCTCACCCTACTTGGCGCCCCCAGTATTATCATCGAATCAGTCGAGTTATGGTTCTTACTTGAAAAGGTTCTAATTTTCCTCCTTCCCCTCGTTCTTCTCTTTCCGCTCGTAGCTACGTTAATCGGTTATATCCGCCAACGACGGAAGCAATTAACAGAAGAAACTACATCGTCATCGTCACAATAGCTTTTGCTGAGGGACTTTCTGATAAAACGACGCTTACTTGAGTGAGATTTAGATAATCAGCTTTCAAGTCTTCAATTAATATTTGACAGATTATGCGGGCTAACTCTTCAGCTGTAGTTTCAACTACATTGAGAATCTTCACGTCTCTTGTGGGAAACGAATATGTCCCATTTGGTGTTTCAACCTGGACTTGGTTTCCTTTTTGATTGACTTTGATTAGCGATGACCGCTGCGGGAGTAGAATATGATGGTCCCACTTCTTAGACAACAAACGAACCCGACGTTTAACCTCCCTAAAGTCAATCACCATGCCCATTGAATCAATTTTTCCCCAAATCAGAACTGCTACTTGATAATTATGACCATGAAGCCTTTCGCACTTTCCACCCGCACTAACAAAATGTGCTGCTGAAAAATCAATACCTGAAACCTCGACAGAAACTTGTTGATTCATACTGATGACCACCTCTATACTACACGCTAGGGTAAAAAAAGAATAGGAAAAAAGGAGAGAAGAGCGCCCGTAAACACGGACGCTAGCTTACATCATACCTGGAGGCATTCCACCCATGCCACCCATACCTGGGGGCATGCCGCCCATGCCAGGACCACCTGGTGGTGCAGCACTTCTCTTGGAAGCGATAACGTCATCGATTCGAAGAATGAGGGACGCCGCTTCTGTAGCAGATCGGACTGCATGGGTTTTAACACGCAGAGGTTCAAGTACGCCGGCTTTCATCATGTCCATGGATTTTCCAGAACGGACGTCAACGCCCATTGTGTTCTTTCCACTCCCATGATCAGCACGGAGAGCAACAATGACATCAATGGGATCATGGCCTGCGTTCTCCGCGAGTGTCTTTGGTATGATTTCCATAGCGTCAGCAAATCGATTGACAGCGATTTGCTCACGACCTTTCAGAGTGCCTGCATACTCGCGAAGCTGTGAAGCTACTTCGACCTCAGGAGCCCCGCCGCCTGGGACAATTTTTGCATCTTCTACTGCATCGCGTACAACGGACACAGCATCATGGAAAGCGCGTTCAGCTTCATCAACAACTCGTTCAGTTCCTCCACGGATGAGGACGCTGACTGTTTTGGGGTCTTTGCAGCCTTCAACGAAAACCATTTTGTCGTCGCCGACTTTGCGTTCTTTGACAATATCACAATGACCCAGATGTTCTTCTGTTAAGTGATCAATGGATGAGACAACGCGGCCACCAGTTGCGCGGGCAAGCGCTTCCGTGTCACTCTTTTTGATTCGACGAACCGCGAGGATACCATCCTTTGCGAGGTAGTGTTGAACTTTGTCATCAATGCCTTTCTGACAGAAAACGACATTGGCACCGGCTCCTTTCACTTTTTCTGAGATGCTTTTCAACATTCGTTGTTCTTCATCCAAGAAGGATTTCATCTGTTCGGGATCG
>JBHLNC010000291.1:0-3484 GCA_048937435.1 Promethearchaeota archaeon
CGTGACGACCAGAAATAGGCGTAATTCTGGAAGAACGGCATGAAATGATCATGGTGAAAATGAGAAACCACAATCAAATCTGTTGATTGGGCTACTGAATCGATTTTCTTCCGTATAGAGTTCAGCAGCTGATATTCCTCTGGGTGGGGGTGATAACTATCTCGAAACCCAAGAGCCGCACTAGGATCGATGAGAATGGATGTCTCATCGGTTTGAACATGAACTGCTAAACTTCGAACACCAAGGCTTTCTGCTGCTAAAGGTGTAATCACCATATCCTTACTAAGTTGGATATTTCCAGAGGTAACGGATGGTGATTCACCCATTGTAACTGACTCCAAATATGGAAGATTATAACAATCTACCTACTAATTCAGTTACTTGGGCATATATGCTCCCCATTCGTTACTCGAGAAGAAGATGTAAAAGTATATTAGAGTTCGGAACTTGATCGTTGTTCCGAACCCTTGAGTTTTAGTCAGTACGTTTTGCTAATTCGTCAGGATTTGGGAGCTTCTGAACCTGCTCAGGTTCTTTTCGGAAGTGGACACCCGATTCGGCTTCAATGCTGTCTGTGTAGAGGACTTCACCTTCTACGGTGACGTCTCGTTCAATGTAAATTTCACGACCATAGAGGTTTTTCACTCGAGCACGTTCTTCAACCCGAATCGTATCACCATAAAAGGACGCTCCACGTACTCGTTCCGAAACCGTGATATCAGGACTTTCAACAAAGCCAGACACCTCACCCCGACGCCCGATTCGGAATTCCTTTAATGCCTTGATGCGAGTACCCTTAATCGACCCACCGATATCGATGATTGGAGATTCGATAAGATTCCCCGCCCTGAGCGAGCCTCCTACCTCGATTTCCCCTGCCACGATGAGATCCGTATTCACAACAACCGATCCACCAACATCTAATTTCTCGGCTAGAACTAGGGATTCTTCAGCCTTTACGGATCCACCTACATCAACATTTTTCCCAGTGGCTTTCCCTGCGAGTTTTGCTGCACCGCCACAATCCAGCTTTTCAAATGTCAGATCACCTTCGCTTTTGAAAGAGCCTCCCACATCGATATTTAGCACTTTGGAGCCAGGACCAACAACCACAGCCCCACCAACATCGATGTCTCCAATTTCGACCGCCCCTTCAGCTTTGAAAGCCCCGCCAACATTTACTTTCCCAATGGTACCGGTGTTGCATTTGACTGCGCCACCAACATTAATTGTCTTTGAATCGACCTTCCCCCCAATCTTCACTGCACCACCAACATTGATGTCCTCAACAGTAGCATCACCTTTAACAGATAGTGCACCTCCAATCGATACTTTTGCAGCCTGCAAATCTTTACCAACAGAAAGTGCTGCCCCCACATCAAATCTATTCGCAGTCGCCGACCCCTCAATTTCAAGCTGCCCCTTTTCAACACGAACTGACCGGACGACGACTAGATCCCCGTGAATTTCCGTGGTGTTGCGACCATCAATTTCAAGATACTCAGCCTTCAGGGATCCTTCAATCACGGTATCCCCTCGAATAAACAGTTCACCATCGATGACAATTTCGTTCCCCTTTTCTGGGATGATCATCCGACAGTTCTCAACTTTCACATCACCTTTGATATAACCCAATTTGAGTTCATGTTCATTTTTGAACTGTAGTTTTTCACCCATTTCACAGGTCTCCAGACATTTAGCTAATAAAACCAAGGTACTAGTTATTTAAAAGGCGGACTCACAATTTGGGGTCACAAAATGTAACTATACTCACATTTTGTTAATTATGAAAAATCCAGAGTTAATTTCTGTATCAGCACTGAGACGGTTTGGATTTTTGGTTGCCGTCTTTAATAAAAAACCATATTCTTTTTAATACATGGCACTTACTTTTCATTTGGAGGTATGATGGATGGAAAAGGGCCAAGTTGCTCAAAATTTGATAATAGTTGGCATTATCCTAAGCACCTTGTCCATTGCGTACGGTGTTTTTGGTGTAGGATTTTTCGCACGTTCTCTTTTTGAAGGTTCTACATTTTATGGATTCGTGAGTATGGGTGTGCTACTGACTTTCATACATGGTTATATGGTATTAGCAAGTTTCGCATTAGGAGTTCTTTTGCCCTTAAGCACATTGAAATCGATTATATCAAAACATATGAAATTCGCCGCAACGCTTCTGTTGGTTTGTGCAATTACGATATTCGTTCATTTTGGGTTGGTTTCTATTGCAGCCCTTTTCATAATTGGCGACCAGAGTAATCTTGTCTACCTAGGTGTATTAATTGGAGCAATTCTCTACATCTTCGCTGGATTCTTGATTATATTGGGGGAGTTCAAAAACACGGAAAACTAACAATGAATACTGTTTCAATCTAAACACCAGAAATCATACTATGTGAGTAAATCTCCATGTTGGGGTCACATAATGTTACTTTACTCACATTTTGTTAGTTCTGATAAATCCACAGAATGATTCAAATTGCGAGGTCCTATTCCCTAAAACTAATAGATAACTCAGAAATTCTCTTTTCCACACTGTGAGTAGTATTCAGTGTACGAATCATAATATGAACACTTTCTCATAAATTCCCAATGGTGAGGTTCACTAGCTTTCTAATCCTAATCTAATAAGAAGTGAGTAATCATGAGTCCAGCATAAACCCCAGTTCCAACAGCCGTTGCCAAGGTTTGTGTCATTGGTCGAACATCACCAGCGGCCCACACTCCTTCAATGTTGGTTTTTCCACGATGATCAGTGACGATACTACCTTTACTATCAACCTTGACTCCTAGTGTTTTTGCCATTTCGCTGCGAGGTTCCCCAATCCATGAAACAAAAAATGTATTGCATTCAAACCGTTTATTGTCTGTTGTGATGAGAACTTGTCGTTCACCAGGTTTCTCAATTTGAATATCATCGATCAATCCACTCGCCCATTCATAGCTAGATTGATTTAGGATCTTCTCGGATTCTTTGGTGAATGGAACATACCCATCTTCGGTCATGAAAATTCGAATACGCTGGGCATATGGCTTGATACAACGAGCTACATGCAACGCACTATTGGCTGTTCCGGCATTAACTATTAAGACGTCTTTTCCATCTGTCAGGGGACTGTCACAATCAGGGCAGTAAAAGCTGATTTCCTTCTTTGCGGCGAAGGGTAGCCACTTTTGCCATTCACCTTTCACCCGTGGGTGTTTACGTGAAATACCGGTGGCAAAGACCAGTGTTGTAGCAGAAACAGTGGTTTGAGCTTTTTGCTTTGACATTGCTTCGATGTGAACCTTGAACTTGGGATAGTTTCCTTCAATCTTGACAACATTTCCGAATACTGACTCCACAGCATATTCCCGAAGTTCGGTTCGCATCTTCCGAAGAATATCTCTGGCACTGATTCGAGGTTTCACGCCGGGATAATTATGAATTGAAGTCGTAGCAAAAAACATTGGTGATGACTTTCGATCGACAATCATCACC
>JBHLNC010000292.1:0-3478 GCA_048937435.1 Promethearchaeota archaeon
ATCACAAGCGGCGCGGTCGGACAAAACATCACCCCAAAATCCGATGTCAAAAGGAGCAGGGGATGAAAGTACGGCATCAGCCCCGGACCCACCGGAAACCAGAACGCAAGAACGATAAAGGGTACAACCCAATACCGCCACCACGGCAACCGCTGCAAAATGTACTCGGTTTGTGGACGGATGGCTTCCCACAGCCAAAAGGTACCCGCAATGGCAATGATGACTAAATTCCCCGTGAGAATGGAGAGTCCATAGGATGGCGTGACCGCAATGTTTTGGGTGAAAGCCTGAAACAGGAAAAGGGCTCCAAAATATACCGCCACAACCCGGCCCACGCGTTGACCATACCAGATTAACAATCCCACCAGAATTAACGTCAGAAGATGCAGTACTACGCGCAACTCGATTGTGTAAAGTGCTGCCGATGTAAGAATCACTTCAAGAACAACGAGCGGACGATCCCATGGCAACGTAGGGATTGCTGTTAATACCGGAAGAAACGCACAGATTACAATACCAAGATACAGAATTAAATCTGGCACCCATTTTTTCAAGGAAACATCCCACTTGATGAAGAACCATCGGAAACTATGCATTATTAAAGATATCCGTCAAATTGTTTGATATCAAATTATGAAATGGATTAAACTATCTTAAATTGAAGGGTACGTGTTCCTTTTTTGTAATGCAAATTTCGTGAAGATATCAACCAATCAGTGCTTTGACCTTGTCAAATATGTCTTGAGCATACAATGTGCTTCCACAATGCCCACAAGTCACTTGGTTACCAGATTCTGGAAGTGATACGCTAGCTCCACACTCGGTACACTTGACAGTCTGCATAACTAACCCGCCTTTCCCCATATACTCCTTGACAAACGAGAAATCAAGAAGCACATGCACGCGTTCTTTCTGTTTTTCTTCTTTCTGAAGTTGTTTCCATGCGTTTACTTGATCATAGACGATTTGTCGAAATGCTTCCAATCCACTACTCCCGCTCACACCCTGTAGGTGGAAGACCTTTTCGCCTTCTGCATCAGTAATTGACACATATTTTCTAATGGCACCACCCTGAGCAATCCCACGAAATTCTTCAAACGGGATTTCAAATTGAGGATGATAGGATTTTCCAAACCTGCCTCGCTTCTCCAACCACAGCATTCGCTGATTCGTAAGGATGAAGACTCCGCTCTTCTTTTCCTTAACCTCTTTAGTTTTGTACTTTTTGAGAATTCGACCTTTTTTCTCCATTAACGTATGGACCGCTTCACAGTTGCCTTCCCAGTTTTTTACAATCGTTTCTCCTTCACAAAGGTAAATCGCATCTTTCCATGACAAAAGCAGCCACCTCCAATTTGGTGCTTTTCCCGATTTCTATTAGAGAGTTATGATTTATTTATATTTTTAATGACATTGCATCAGAACTGAATCCTTTCAGAAAAACATTGACGAAAAAGTCTGGAAACTTGGTTCAATTTGGCTTCTTTATTCCACTCGATATATGGCATATAACGAAGACATACGTGCCAATTCTTACAAATGACGTGAAAGATAGATTTGTTTAACATCATAGAGTCATAAATCCGTTTCTTTTTTGAAGAGCAAAAAATACAGTAAGTTGATGTCATCGAACTTGCTTCTTATCTTCATGCATTCTTCCAATGAGACTTAGAGTGTCTACACTGGGTCGAATTTGAGTTTGATGTGGAAAATATGGCTAAAAATCATTCAAAGCAACATGGAACGATGAAGCATGATTCACATGAGGGTAGTTCGCATCATGCAATGATGATCCGTGATTACCGGAAACGCTTTATCGTCTCGATGATTCTTACCGTGCCGATCTTGTTACTGTCTCCTTTAGTTCAGACCCTATTAGGGCTGACGCCATTTCTTTCATTTCCTGGATACACGCTGGTTCTTTTTGGGTTCTCTACAATTGTCTATCTGTATGGTGGCTATCCTTTCCTGAAAGGATTTGTCCAAGAGGTCAAGAAACAGCAATTGGGTATGATGACCTTAGTGGCGGTTGCCATTACTATCGCCTATGTCTACAGTAGTGCCGTTGTCTTTGGGTTACCTGGTGTTATGTTCTTTTGGGAATTGGCCACCCTAATTGATGTCATGCTTTTTGGGCATTGGATGGAAATGCGATCCATCATGGGAGCTTCGCGGGCGTTAGATGAGTTAGTCAAATTACTCCCCATTACCGTCCACGTTCTACAACCCGATGGAACCACCAAAGAAGTGCCCACCACTGAATTACAGCATGGTGATCGGGTTCTCATTAAACCGGGTGATCGTGTGCCATCTGATGGTGTTATCCTTGAAGGGCAGAGTAGCATGAACGAGGCTATGATTACTGGTGAATCCCTCCCCGTTGAGAAGGGTCCTGATGATCCGGTGATTGGTGGAGCGATTAATGGAGATGGAACCCTCACCGTTGAAATCACGAAAGTTGGGAGTGAGACATATTTAGCCCAAGTGATTGATTTGGTTCGCGAAGCTCAGGAAAGCCGTTCGCGCACCCAGGACCTTGCAAATCGTGCCGCATTCCTTCTGACAGTAATCGCACTTTCCGTCGGTGCATTAACACTGGTGATGTGGGTTGTGTTAGGTCAAGGGTTTACCTTTGGTATTGAGCGAAGCGTTACTGTGATGGTTATTACATGTCCTCATGCCCTCGGATTGGCAGTTCCTCTTGTAGTGGCGGTTTCAACTTCGCTTTCTGCGAAGAATGGTTTGCTGGTTAGAGATCGAGCGGCTTTTGAACGCGCACGGGGATTAGACGCTATTATATTCGATAAAACCGGTACGCTTACAGAAGGCCAATTCTCGGTAACCGATATTGTGCCCCTTGCTGACCTGAATGAAGAAACTTTGCTTCAATTCGCCGCATCATTGGAGACGTTATCTGAACATCCTATAGCCCAAGGAATTGTTCGTGGAGCAAATGAACGAAAAATCTCTCTCAAATCGGCGAGTAATTTTCACGCTATTCCAGGCAAAGGGGCAGAAGGACTAGTCGATGCCAAACAGATCAAAGTCGTGAGTCCGGGATACTTGAAAGAAAAAGGACTGCTTCCTCAAAATGAGACGATAGAGGAGCTAGCTCAACAGGGAAAAACTATCGTCTATGTACTCGTCGATAATAAACTTCAAGGGACTCTAGCCCTTGCAGATGTGATAAGAAAAGAATCCAAGACTGCAATTGCTACACTAAAGCGCATGGGTATTCAGAGCATGATGCTCACGGGAGACAACCGACATGTTGCGCAGTGGGTGTCCGAAGAGTTAGGTTTAGATGATTATTTTGCAGAAGTGCTACCCCATGAAAAGGCTGCAAAGATCCGTGAAGTTCAAGCTCGAGGGCTCACTGTTGCGATGGTAGGTGACGGAATTAATGATGCCCCTGCCCTTGCCCAAGCCGATGTGGGAATAGCAATCGGAGCCGGAACCGATGTCGCCATCGAAGCCG
>JBHLNC010000293.1:0-3468 GCA_048937435.1 Promethearchaeota archaeon
GCAAATACAAGAATGTAAATGTAAAATTCGTAAACTGGTGTGGTAGGTAATCCACGGACGATTAAAATTGATGATACAATTCCAAAGATAATCACCACAAAGATAGTGACGGCTTCTGCTACGATATTTTGAGCAAATAGCTGATTAGAATCACTGCGAACTTGTTTTATGCGTTCTCTAGGCACGCTTGATACACTCCTTCGGTGAGCTCACTAGTGCGCTCCCAGTTATGATGGTTCTTCACATATTGTCTACCAAGTTTTCCCATCTGCTCAAGTTCCGAACGGCGAGCCTGCCATTCATCCAATGATTGGGCAATACACTCCGCTTCAGGTGATTCCAATATAATACCCCATTGGCTCTGAAGAAATTCGGTGACTCCACCCACTCCTGTCGCCAACACCGGAGTACCCGTGGCAAGAGCCTCAAGAAGCGTAGTGGGGAGCGTTTCAGCAAAAGACGGAATCACATACAAATCTAACGAGGCCATAAAACTAGGCATATCCTGGTGGTTCAACTGTCCAAGAAAATGCACACGCTGGAGCTCCGATTCTTTTACCAACTCTTCCAATTTGCGTGGGGACAAGGCACCACCAGCCAGAAGTAGATGTACGTTTTCAGCTGATTTCAGTCGAGTCATTGCTTCCAGTAACTGGTCAAATCCTTTATCCCGCGTTAAAGCTCCTGCATACCCAACAATAAACGCATCCGCTGACAGCTTCAGCTCATGGCGGAACCGCATCTCCACCTTGGAATGAAATCGCGTAACATCAACAGCATGCGGAACATAGACAATGCGCTCTGCTGGTACCCCCTCACTAACAAGAATCTGCTCCGATCGGCGTGTCAGGCAAATAATTCGCGAAAAGGGAAGCCGGTATCCCCGTGATTCCAAGTAACGGAACAGTCGAGAACGAACAGGTCCTGACTCTAATTGTGTCCATTGTTCTTCCACATGCGACAATACTGATGCGATGACAGGCACCCCTAATTCAGACCCTGCACGTAATGCTGCCTCTGAGGCTATCGGTGGCACCGTATGGATAACATCGGGACACCAATCTCGAGCAAAAGTCCGAACACCAGACACAAAACGTCGTCGGAAAAAGTAACGACTAAGCAACGTGGATAACGAACGACTCCGAAGATTCGATCGGACAGGAAGAAGTCCCACCGTATTTGGGGAAGCAAACTCTCCATCCTTAGGGGTTCCACTAAGAATAACTACTTCATGCCCACGTTGAATCAGTCCCTCGCTAAGCTGAGCCCAATACATGGGTCCACCCCCTGCCTGCATAGCATGTGATTCAACAACCATCAGAACCTTCATGAATGCTTCCACCACAAGATTCAATGCACGCATCAATGCAGAGAGTGAAAGATATCAGATTACGCTATTATTCGGAATTATTATAAAACCTTAGACAAGCCAGTACACCAATAGAAAACGATTAGGTGAACAATTGTGTCCAAGCCCCGAACTGCCAAGAAATCAACCAAGCCTAAAAAAGCCACAATTAAGCCCAAGGCTAAACCCAAGGTCAAACCTACGAAGAAACCTACAACTGCCGCTGTACTCAAAGAAGGCGATTTCATCTTGGCTGATTTTGTTGGGTACACGCACGACGATCAACGACTTTTCGACACTACGAAAGAAGATGTCGCCAAAGCCGAGAACGTCTTCGATGAACAAGAAGTCTATCAACCACGTCTCGTAATCGTCGGACAAGGCTGGATCGTACCCGGCGTCGATGAAGCACTCATCGGCATGAAAGTGGGAGAGACCAAAGAAATCGTATTAGAACCCGAGAAAGCCTTTGGTGTTCGCGATGCCGCCCAAGTTCGGATTATCCCAAGGGCACGCATCAAAAGTGATCAAAAACTCGCACGCGGAATGCGCGTTCGCATTGGCAATCAAAGTGGAACCGTTCGCCATGTCGGTGGAGGTCGCGTCACCGTCGACTTCAACCCAATCCTCGCTGGTCACACCGTGGATTACAAAATATCAGTAATCAAAAAACTCAGTAAATCAAAAGAGAAACTGGAAGCCTTCGTTTTCCGTCGATTTACTGGTGTTGAAGCTGATTCTATTACTATTACGACTAAAGGCAAGACGGTAACTATTGGCATCAGTGCGGACCCCCGAATTCTCCTCAACCAATCCCTCCAGATATGGAAATTGGGGCTCACCCACGATATCGAGACCTATCTGAAAGATAAATACACAAAGGTCTTTTTCACCGAGGAATGGGAAGTCAGCTCCCCACCCACTCCCGAAAGCTAAGGCAACCCGTTAGGCCACTCGATTCACATCAGCGAGCCCTAGCTTTCGACGCCGTGAACACTCTACCCCCGCTCGCTGATGCACCTTTTCAACACGACACCGATCCCCATCCTTAATTCCCATAGGATTACAGGCTTGATGGTACTCACAGTCCCATTTATCACAGGGTCGGACATGCACAGTGAACACAGCCCCTTCAAACAATTGGTGAGTAGGCAGAGTAACCTGTGCCCCCGCTTCTTCCACCTCCACAAGTTGAACTCCATCCTCATGGATGGGGCAATCATGTTCACGGTCCCGCACACTAATCACAGTATACACACGATCGGGCTCAAGCTTATCACAACAGACCTTACGCAAGGGACATTCAATGCACTTCGTGGTTCGCCCCATATAGACAAACTCATTCCCCGCCCGTGCCTGTCGCTTCCCAACTAGTGTAATCACTGTCACAGAATCCACTCAGCAAAACAAACTGCTATACGTGTGTCCAGCTGGAACAGGAGAACAAGAAGTTTTTCCTTTTCCGTTTTATCTCCATAGGACCGTTGAAAAACTTTAAATACCGCGCCCCGACTCCTCAAATCAGCGAATCGGATATGCGCCTACTTCTCGCACCGATTTGTCATTTTCCCTTAATTCAACCCTTTCAATAATTATTGTCAAGGCATAGTGCCAGGACATCTGTAGGGAAGTACCTTGAACATTCCATTAGTTCCTACGGCTTCACTTGAGCCGCAAACATAACTTCTACCCCCCTATGCCTTACACCATTAAAGCCCACGAGGAAAAAAATATGGCAATCGAAGACCCATTGGAGGACTTTCGTCAAAAACTTCGAAAAGAGCTACCCAAAGCTGCCGAAGTGACCAACATCGAATTTGAAGGTCCCGAAATTGCTATTTACGTACGAAACCCCCGCGAAATCGGTGAACAAACCGATATCAAAGAACTAGCCAAACAATTCCGCAAACGAATTGTCATCCGCTCAGATCCAGAAGTACGACGCCCACATGATATTACAGAAGAAGAGATCCGGAAAATCGTCCCCGAAGACGCCGAAATAACCGGCATCACTTTCAACGAAACCATCGGCGAAGTTATCATCGAAGCCAAAAAACCTGGGCTCGTCATTGGACGAACCGGTAACACAATGGAAGAAATCCGGCTCAAAACCCTCTGGC
>JBHLNC010000294.1:0-3466 GCA_048937435.1 Promethearchaeota archaeon
AGTGAATAGATCATGAGAACATAGTCACGTTTTCGCAACTTTAGACCATACAGGCTGGTTCTTTCTGCGGTAGAACCGAAGGCGCGGGATTCGAGGCTTTCTGCTACTTGAAGAGCGCGGCGTATTGAGCTGACGATAACGGGAATTAGGATTGGGATATAGTTGCGGACACGTTGGAGGATGTTGCCGCTTTCCAATTCTAGACCTCGCGACATTTGGGCGTCACGAATGGTTTCCGTTTCTGTGGCGATGGTGGGAACATAACGTACAGCCATTGAGAAAGCAAAGGCAAATTCGTAAGGTATGTGCATTTCAATAAGGGCTTGGGCAAAGTCGTCGGGATGGACCGTTAAGAAGAAGATGGAAAATGCTGTCATTAATGCTACGAGTCGTAGAACTGTAGATACTGCGAAGGAGAAACTGATAAAATATGAGTTTATTATGAGGATGAACCCCGCGAGAAAGGCAAGCCCCCTAAGGCTTCGGGACCATTGTCGGATGGACTTAGCTAAGAGGATAAACGGAAGCATGGAAAGTATGATGATTAGGAGCGGGAGGAGTTCCAGAAAAAGCATACCGAGAATGGAAAAACACACTGCCATGAAAAACGTGGTGCGGGGATCAAGGCCGTGCATGAAGGTGTGTTTCTGCTTAAACCGAAATGCTTCAAAGATAGCAGCCATACGACGCTTCACCTCGGCCTCCGGAGAATTTGATTAACCGCCTTAACTGCTTCCGGAAGTGACAATAAATCAGTAGGAAATCGTGGTACATGTTCAGCAAGTTTGTGGGCAAACTGGGTGAGTTGCGGAGGTAAAAGGCGTGCCCGTTCTAGAATGGAGAGATTGTTGAGAATATGTCGAGGGGTTCCATCAGCAATGAGTTCGCCCTGTGACAAAACGACAATGCGGTCAACGGCTTTGACCGCGAATTCAACATCATGAGTGACGAGTAATAAGATATGATTCGATTGGCGGAAAGATGCGATAAAGTCGAGAAGTTTTTGTTTTTGCAACGCGTCTTGCGCCTGAGTCGGTTCGTCTAAAATGAGAACCTGAGGTTCGACGCACAATACGGAGGCGAGGGCTAACCGTTTTCGTTCACCACCACTAAGCAGGAATGGCGATTGGTTCTGGTACTTAGTGAGTTCAAACAATGTCAGAAACCTGTTCACCCGTTCATCAATTTCTTCTTTAGAAAAGTTTAGGTTTCGCAGCGCAAAGCCGATTTCCGCTTGAAGTGTGTCAGCAAAAAGCTGGTGATCCGCATTCTGGAAAACAAATCCGACTTTTCGCGCCAGTTCTGCGGTTGAAGTCTCGCGCGTATCAACGCCTTCAAAATAAACTATGCCACGTGTGGGTTTTAGCAGCCCATTGATGTGCTTGACCAAGGTGGTTTTTCCTGCACCATTTTCTCCCATTAGTGCAACAATCTCACCAGTTTGTATTTGCAGACTGAGGTTCCGAAGAACGGGTTGATTAGGTTCGTACTCGAACCAGACATCGTCAAAGATTATCATTTGCGAACCTCCTGCAAAATCGTTTTTACCGCTTGGTCAACTGAGAGGTCAGTGGCGGCTCTGATATTGGGATGCTTTACACGTTTCAAAAGCTGGATTACTGGGGGCACAGCTACTCCAACCCTAGCAGCTGCAGGTTTGTTGATGACTTGGCTGGGTGAACCCTTGATAACTATTCGCCCTTCTGCTAACACAACGAGTTCCTGAATGTGTGGGAGAACTAGTTCCAGTCGATGTTCAATTAATAAAATCGTAAGCTGCATATCCCTGTTTAGCTGGGCAAGCAGTTCTAAGACCTCAAATGCTGAAAGAGGGTCGAGGTTAGCCGTAGGCTCATCTAGCACGAGGATATCAGGTTGGAGTGCTAAAACGGATGCAATCGCAACGCGTTGCTGTTCACCACCCGATATTTCGTATGGTGCTTTATCACGGATATCTTCAAGATGAATTTTTTGAATTAGCGTTTCGACCCGGTTACGAATTTCATTTCGAGGAACTCCTAGATTCTCTGGGCCAAATGCAAGTTCTCGTTCCACAGTGGGAGCGATTAACTGATTTTCTGGATTCTGAAATACTAGACCGACTTTCTGCGCCAGCTCATGTGTGGGGTGTTCTTGTGTATCTAAACCATGAACTTTGACTGATCCTTCAAGCGTCCCAGGATGAAAATGCGGAATTAACCCATTCAAACATCGCGCTAGAGTAGTTTTTCCACAGCCGCTGGGTCCAACAAGCCCGAAGAACGCGCCTTGAGGGATAGAAAGAGAAATATTATCTAAGACTTTGGTGTCGGAAGCCGAATACGTGAAGGAGAGCTTATCGATTTCAATGCTCACACTGGGTCACCCAACGGCACCTGAATTCGGGGTCGTGTGGGATGTGTCACGATGGGCTTTTAGAGTTTTCCGGAGCAATTGCAATGCTAACCCTAAAGCATGATCGCTTGACGCCGTTCCATTAGCCCCTGCCGCGGAGGGATGACCTCCTCCGGCACCTCCAATTAATTCGCCCAGTGGCTCCATTACATCCTTGGCAAGATCTAACCCGTAATTACGGTTTACCGCGGAGTTGCATCGCGAGCTTACGCGAACTTCATCTTTTTTCGTTGCACAGGCAATAGCGATGTCTGCCCCTAACCCAATAAGAGCACGACTCGCACTGGCTTCATAGGAACGGATCGTTGTTGCAGCGATTAATACTCCAAATTCATCGTACACAACTGTTCGTTTTGCCGCTTTTAATCGGGCAATCCGCTCGGATTTGTCTAGTGGCGTGGAAAGAAGATTCAGAACCCGCCTATAGTCTGCACCGAATCGGAGTAATGACAGAAAATGTTCAAAGGTCTTGTTTGTGGCGATATGAAAATGTCGAGAATCATATACAAGACCACAGGCTAGAAGCGTTGCCACATCAGCAGAAGGCGCATTGCCACTAGCTTCCCAAATTTGAAGCACCAGTTCTGCTGTTGAACAAATTTCTTCATCACAAAGGCTGAAGTCAACGAGTTTGGGAAGATCCTTGTGCGCTACGTGGTGGTCAATGCAAAAGGTGGTAACATCTCTTTGTGGAAGATGAGGGGCGAGAACGCCCATTTGTTCGACGTTATTCAAATCGACCAGGATTATAGCGGAATGTAAGGCAAGGTCTTCGGGAGCGGCAAGAGGAAGGTTGAAGGCGTCTGCTATATTTTTTGCGCTTCGATTGAGACTTTCAGCGAACATTTGAACTTTAACTTTAGAACGAAGTGTGAGGAGACTAGCTAGGGCTGCAGCACTTCCCACGGCATCTGGATCAGCACTCTGATGCATGACAATTGCTACCGATTCTTTTACCTTGTCTGTAAGTGTTGTAAAGAATTGAGAAGGGGATTGTTGTTTCAAGGGATAGACCCGCCATCATTTAGGTGATGCTGGTGGCAGGCGTGGATTTCGCACTAGCCTGCGGGGG
>JBHLNC010000295.1:0-3433 GCA_048937435.1 Promethearchaeota archaeon
TTTTAAAAACTCAAAATAACTAAGTGGTTGCAGTACAACCACATTTTTGGGAATTTGGATGAACATTTCGTTTATCTTCTTTTGAGTTCTAGGATGAATGGGAAAGAAAATCTTGAGATCTGTCGAGTTAATTCCCTCGAATATTTCAGTCAATGTTTCTTTTTCTGTACTCTTAACTCTGTGTATCGTTAGAACTCCATATATATCTTTTTTTATATCCTCTTCAATTATCTTATCGACTTTAAAGAGAAAATCTATCAAAGTATCTCCTGAAACAAAGATTTTATCCTCTGCTAAGCCTTCCTTAAGCAGATTTAGTTTCTTGCTTTCAGTTGACACAAAAAGAAAATCAGAACAATGATCTACTAAGATCCGATTAATCTCTTCAGGCATTGTGCGATCAAAAGATCTACATCCCGATTCGACATGACCTAAAGGAATGTTGAGTTTTGTTGCTGCAAGTGCTCCTGCAAGGGTTGAATTTGTATCTCCCTGAACAAGAACAATATCTGGTGCCTCTTTGAGTAAAATTTTTTCTATTTTCAACATAGCAATAGCAGTTTGATAAGAGTGTGAACCCGATCCAATTTCGAGATTAAAATCAGGTTTTGGTAGCCCCAATTCTTCTATAAATATTTCTGACATTTTATAGTCATAATGTTGCCCTGTGTGAATAATTAACATGTCCAAGTTATTTCTATGTTGAATTTCATGTATTATTGTAGCGAATTTGATGATTTCGGGTCTTGTTCCAAAAATAATTGCGCACAACAAATAGTACACCACATTTCGTGCAACAAATGTGGATAGAATATAGAAATAGCATGTTTATAATCCTTCTTCTTAAAAATAATTCTGTATTATAGTTGCGGTGTTTATATGCCTGAAACATTTTTATCATTTAACTAAATGAACTTTGAGTTTCTTTACAGAATATACAATCTCGCCATAAAATCTATTCATTAAATTGCATGGTCATTTTCAAATTGGTGAGAAAATGAACATTTTTTAATAGTGAAAAAAATCATTAGATTTTAATATTCTGTTAAGCAGAACTTCAAGCAATTTTCGTGATTCCTTTCTGAACTGCTGTCCTCATCACGACTTCTCTTGTTCTAAAAAGATCTTATAGACAGACATATATCACAGTTTTGGATTTTTACATTAAATTAAGTGGTTTTTAATTTGTAAATCGTAACTAAATCATTCAGATAAACAGTATTAAAATATTTCTGATTTCCAAACTTGTTCATAGCAACTTCATATCGTTCCTGTTCATCAGGTCCTACGTAAATATAAGTAACTGAATACGATTCTAGCAATTGAATAGTTTTTTCTACATTAGTTGAGGTATACATGAAATCAATGTCAGATGCAATTACAGTGAGTTCACTGCGATTAATTCCTCTTGAAAGAAATACGGCCTTCAAATTCAAAAGAACTCTCCTTTCACCAATGATAGTAACCCATGAATGACCTCTACCAGCTCTGACAAGTTTCCCTTGGATTTCTGTTTTTTCCATATGTATATAATGGAATGTCAAGAATAAGTCATCTTTTTTGGTATTCTTACGCACCCACATTAGCGCATTATATTCTTCTTCGGTTGCCATACTTCCTGCGCGCATTTTATAACTTCTAATGTAAATTAATAGAAATGTGGAAAAGCAGCAAGTTATTACTAGAAGAAGAATTCCATAGCGTTTGAATTTGAACCATCTCATTGGCCATCCAATTGGTTTTAAATCAAGAATTTTAACTAAACCTAAACTAGAAAATATGTAGACGGGAATATTTAGTAATAATGTAAAAACATGTGTATTCGCTAGCAATAAAGCAATTATGACTACTCGATATGTTGTTCCAATGAGGGGTATATTAGCGAGAAATAACGCAATAGCTAGCCATAAAAGTAAAAAATCTCTGAGCTTTTTTTCCTTCAATGGATAGAATAGCACACCAATGATCATAATCACAAAGGCGATCCCAAAATGGCATATAGAACAGGGGAGATAGATATCTACCAACCCCTACTATTGTTTTACCTATCAAAGCTCCGGTGACAAGTTCAAGAGATAATGGAATAGAAAACAGGAATATTGAAATTAGTAATGTTAAGAAATATCGCAATGTATTTTGTAAAGGCGGTTTAAAATACAATAAAGCCATTATTGATAAAATAAGGAGTTCAATTATCATGCCAGGCGAGGTATTAAGCAGTATACCTGATAGGAATCCATTGAGAAGCATATATTTAATTTTCTTTGATTTTAAAAACATATTTAGAAAATAGAAATAAAAACAGAATAATCCGAATCCGAAAGTTCTCGATAATGGTCTAAAAAGGTTGACGCTGATTAAAGAAGTATAATAACTGTACTCCACCCTCAAGAATTCGTATAATAATCCACTTCTGCTTAAACTCAAGATCGGGAATAAATAGGTGGTCCAAAAAAATCCACCTGAAAAAAGAATGAAAAACGTAGTATAGCAACCTATTCTTTTGTTCTTTAAAAGTGAAGAGACCATTATGTAGCTTGTTAACCCAATAAATATATTTAAAATAATGGAAAAAAATCTAAATGCCTGAAGAATAGTGGCTCCAGTTATTGTTACAAAAATCGCGATAAGAAGAGGAAGTCCTATTGGGTAATTTATCGTGGCGCCAGCAGCCATTGGATTTGGAAAGGGATTTTCACTTCTTAGAAGTTCCATCACATAAAGCAAATGTTCGGGAACATCATAAGCTGCACTAAAACCATTGACGACGAAATTGCCTTTGTAGAAGACATAATCATAAACATGGGCTAAAAAATTGATAAATGTGCTAACTATAATGATCAAAATCATATTTCTATCGTATTTCTCTAACTTCATAACAAACATCTTTATATTCATTCTTCATTTCGTTGGAAATTTTTAATTCTTCTTATAAGATTGTATAACTCTGCCATGAAATCCCTTTCATTCAAAATTTGAATGCCATTTTCGTATAGATTTTTGTTAGAAAGAATTAGAACAATAACTGCTATATAAAGAGTAAGAAATGCGATCCCAATAAGAATATATATTGTAAGCGCAGGCTTAACCCTCAAGTAGGCATAAATCATAATTCTTGGATAAGCAACTACCTGCAATGTTATAATCCATAGAAGAAAATAAGCGAACTTTTTAAAGCTATTACTGAAAATTATTACTAATGGCAATCCATACATTATGCCTTGTGGTTTACTAAACTTAAAGGTCACCAAAAAAAGTAAAATAGCAATTGAGCATCTTTTTAGTAAGACCTTATCCACAGTAAGTGGATTCTCTTGATTTCTTTCATAGAAATAATCTAAAAGTACATATAAGAATATAACTGCTGCTTGGATATAACCGGAGACAGAGAATAATAATGCTTTTTCTTTTTCCCCCCATAAGAGAGAAATCC
>JBHLNC010000296.1:0-3431 GCA_048937435.1 Promethearchaeota archaeon
TGTATCGCATATCACCTGATAGCGTGAAAACTTCCTCCATGTTTTCATCATAACAGTAAACATCGCTATGGAAGGCTAGAAGACCAAAAGTTGTTTCAGGAGCATTGACGCTTAAATCGGTCACGGTTCGAATCAGTGACTCTTTCACCGCTGCTAATTTGCCACCACTCATTGATCCAGAAATGTCAATCACAGCAAGCAGTGTATCCTCCGTGATAGGTTTAGCACGAGTAAGCTGTCCCAACACGAACTCAGACAGATCCGTTCCAGGCATTAGGTCCTTCGGGATGACGTTCAAGGTGCCACAAAATTCACACTGGAAGGTCTTGCCTTTTGTGGGTGAAACTTGGATAATGTTGGGGTTGGTTAATGCACCGCCACAATTACTGCACATGATTGGACGGGTTTTTATTTCTTCGATTTTTTCTTTGATATCAACAAAAGAGACACGTCCAACCCAAGGCATGTCTTTGAGAACTTTTGCATCTTTTGGAAAGAATTCAGAACTAGTTTTAAACAAATATCTCAAATCCCCAAGTAATTCGTTGGAGTACGCAGTGTAATTGATGTACAAAAGCTTGTCGTCGAAGATGCTGGCTAGCCATCCCACTTCTTGTAATGAGGAAATCCTACGACGTGATTTATCAGAATCTCTCTCAAAGTTCATCGGTGTTTTAACAATGAGGTTTCAACACTGCGAAATTGTCCGCAGGATAGAAGTTGCTAATTTTTCCAAAAAAATGGTTGGAATGGAATTTTTTTCCAAAGAATGTAGTAGTCAAAAACAGCTCATTAGCTTGCGATATCTTCAAGGCGTCCAGAAGCTTCCTTTCATGGCAATCAATGTTTTTAGCTACGGATTTTTGGTTCTAGAGAAGCAACGCATCCTTTAGCGGGGATTCGAGCTATGAAACGAATTTGGAGTATACTTGCTATTTGCCTACTTTTTACTGTCAGTGTTACGATTATACCTACAGTAACTCTTGCTCAGTATGGTCCACGTTCAACTGATCCGTTCATTTTTGTGGACTGGCAGCGGAATCAGTTTTCCGATACAAGTACATGGGATAGTACAAACACGGAATGGTTGTTCGGGGAAACACTCCACCTGGTCATTACTTACGAAAATGACACAGACATCGCGGTGAATGAGTATCAAGTCGATCGGGGTGATCTCTTGAAATTCACTTTGATTGTTCCGAAAGCGTTCTTTGAACAAGGAGACACAGAGTTAGAGATGGCGACGATTGGCCTCGACATGTATAATGAAACTCATTCTGCTGGCATCTGGATGGATTATTTCGCAAAAACAGGTGACTGGAATGTATTCAGTGCTCTTCATGACATGATGCCCAGCGACCCACGAGACCCCGTGGAATTCTTTGACTTCCAGGGTGGATTCACTACGGAAGACACGACAATGCTCAATATCACCTTCACTGGAGTTTTCAACGCTTTCGCACCCATTGGTGTGTATCGTAGCTATGCTCATGCTATGGACGACGCAAACAACTTCATCTATCCTAGTTGGTTCAATCTAGGCTACACTGGCGATATGCCCATGCCCCCCATTGCTCTTGAATGTGAACTGGACTTCCACCATGGTTTCATGCCAATGCCCGAATACGAATTACGACTATTGAATGGGACATCTTTAATGCCTATTCAATACGCTGAAGCTGGAGATTCCCTTATTTTTGAATTTACTATGACTGAACCTGTTGGGTATGCCGGGTTCTCCCTTGACTGGATTATTGATGGAGGCTGGCAGCCAGAATACATTATTCGGATGAACGTCTCATATCCTGAAGATTATTCGGACTTTAACACAGTGTGGTATGAGTATGAAGCGTGGTTGTATCCTAGCCTTGGTTTCTCTTACAATGCAACAACAGATGTTGCTGAAACCTTTGTGTTTTACAAGTATGAATCCTATGTCTGGGAAGATTACGGTAGTGGAATGGGGAATTGGATGTATCAACCAGAGATGCTTGTCAATACCTCTATCCTTACTGATTTCATCGTCTTTGATCCTTCGAGCGGTGATTTAGATCCGCAAACTATCCACTGGAAGTTCTCGTTAACCGAGGCTGTCCTTAACCACGGTAACGATAATTATGGTGGATTCTTCCATGTGTGGGCTGGACAACCTCGAGAGCATGGCACTTCCACACTTGATGGGAAACGAGCTGAGCCCAGTATGAGCTTCTGTGAGACAGATGGTTTTCGATTTGGATATAATGACTTTCTAGCTGATGGTTTCATTCGTGATGCTTTTACCGGAGAAATCCGTACACAAGCAGATCCCCTTGAGCACCTCAACATTTCCATGGATGTATACGCATCTTCTGAACTCTTTGAACACTTTAGTGATCCAGACAATTCTACTGGACAATGGGAACGTGAGGAGCTCGAATTAGAGACAATAACTCTCTGGATTGGTGGGAATGCTTGGGGATGGAATGACACGCATAATTGGAACGCATATACTAGCATCAATCTGCTTATTGATGCTGAAACCTTGATGGTAATTGACCAATACTGTAGCATAGTCAACGAGACCTGGTTAAGCATGGATGGTTTACTGGTAAGCCGGGTTGAAACGAACACCACTGTTGGTCTCTCAAACATTATTCAGGTGTTTGGCGTTGAAATTGACATTGCTGAACACTTGACGAAGTTTAACGTAGAAATGAAATTCCTCAATGGAGCACCTCATGGTGACTACTGGTTTGAGTTCCAAGCACAACAAAACCGCACTATTTACTGGAATACGACTGGCACCTGGGAACCTCAATGGTGGAACATGGAGTTCATCTACTTTGGTGGGCGAACCCAATGGACTCCCTCATGGTTCACCCTAGGCAACACCTGGTCCTATATTCCTGAGATATGGACGGTTACTGAAGACGGTGCACTCGATTTGGACGGCGACCTCAAAACAATCGCTGACCAGTACTATGTGAAGCGGGTTTACAACTGGCACGACGATCATGAATGGACGGATGATTCACTTTTCGTCCATATCACATTTGATCCAACACCAATGTTTGAGGATCAAGGCGACGAATTTATGTCCTCCAGCTGGATGGGGCTACATACTGACCGAGTAACTTACCAGTGGAACGAATCCTTCTACTGGTATCACAGCAACGACTTATCTCTTGTCAGTGCACCCGAAATGGCAACAATTCTCGATACCGTTTGGCTGAATATGACTGAACAGATCCCAGCCCCTGGATACCATGGCATCGCATGGATGACCCTCAACCGAAGTTGGAACGACATTCGAGCTGAATGGTGGTGGCTTGATGATAACACCTGGGAATTTTCCTGGTTTGGTTTTGACACCACCCAAGGCTTTGTACTCGCTTTTGATGACAACTCAACAACCCATGCAAACTTCCATACTGCCTTCTCTGGCCTTCTCT
>JBHLNC010000297.1:0-3407 GCA_048937435.1 Promethearchaeota archaeon
GCTCACAAAAGCAACATAACATCCAAGGCGTATTTTTGAGTGAGTTGACCTGTTGTTCTGGTCTTATTTTTGTGCCATGAAAATCAAATGCATCATTGCATTCATCATGCGACTCCACGATTCTTCTGCTTCATCGTTGGGTAAATTTGACCCCCCAACTGCATACCGTGTGTAAATGATTTCACCACTATGATAAAGCGTGTGAAGAGAAATTCGGGACACAATCCACCCAAGGCTTGGCTTAACGTCTTCAGTTGGTGGTTGAAAAACAAGATCCTCATCTGAACATTCTTTGAGGTCGCGTAGCACACGATCTTGGACTTCGTCAAGAAGGTCGATAGCAATGTTGAGTGGAACCTCTTTGGCGTAGACAACAACTTTTCGTCCTGATGCCGCGAGCCAATAGAGTTCAGAGTTCGCAATATGAGTCAAATAATACAGAATGGTCCGGGACTCGGGGGCAGGTTCTGTTGCTGCCTGCTCAGGTGTTAAATCCGTTAAGAGGTATCGTAGATGACTTCGAGCAGCTTGGTATGCAGAAGCTAGCCCCTCGCGAAAATCCTTGGTTGTCTGTGGCGTCATGAAACACACCTTTTACTCTACTCGCTATGATTTTTTACTTGTATAAATTATCCACACTTAGTAGGAAAAACTCTATTGAGTGGTGCTTGTTCCCAAAATTCTTTAAACTGGAGAAGAACAGGGGTGGTAGAGGTTCAACGCTTGGAACCAGAAGAGATGGATGCCACCCGTACTGTCCTTCCTTTTTCAGCAATTGTCAACCATGATGAGTTGAAACTTGCTCTGCTACTGAACGCCATTAATCCTCATATTGGTGGGCTTCTTATCACTGGTCCCAAGGGAACTGGAAAAACCACTATCGTACGCTCGTTGGCAGCATTACTCCCTGACATTCCCGTTGTGAAAGGGTGCAAGTTTCGCTGCGACCCTGATGATCCAAGTGGGGTCTGTGAGGCTTGCGCAGCAAAACTTCAGAAGAAACGAAAACTCACATCGGTAACGCAGAAAATGCGAGTAGTGAATCTCCCATTGAGTGC
Source organism: Promethearchaeota archaeon (assembly GCA_048937435.1). Classification (GTDB taxonomy): domain Archaea; phylum Asgardarchaeota; class Hermodarchaeia; order Hermodarchaeales; family Hermodarchaeaceae; genus Hermodarchaeum. The sequence continues at coordinate 1,059 of JBHLNC010000297.1, forward strand.
CACTGAGGACCGTGTGGTTGGTAGTTTGGATGTTGAACGGGCTATCCGTGAAGGTGTTGCAGCCCTCAAACCGGGAATTTTAGCAGATGCTAATCAAAATCTTCTCTACGTTGATGAAGTCAATTTACTTCCAGATCATATTGTTGATTCGCTTTTAGATGCGGCAGCTACGGGTGTTAATGTGGTTGAACGAGAGGGAATGTCGATTAGCCATCCGGCTCGATTCATCTTTGTTGGTTCTATGAATCCGGAAGAAGGCGAATTGCGTCCTCAATTGTTGGATCGGTTTCCTCTGCATGTGGCTATTCAACGGCCTTTCTCAATAGACGAAAGAGTCGAAATAATTCGATTAAATATTGCTTTCGAACGTAATCCTACGGCGATGAGTGCAAAATGGGAGGATATGGAGAATAAATTGCGTGAGGAGATTGTCGCCGCTCGAGAATGTATGAGTGATGTTCAAATTCCTTCTGAGGTCATGGAAGTTATAGCTCACCTAACCTCGAGCCTCCAAGTGGATGGGGCTCGTCCTGATATCGTAATCGCCAAGACTTCTATGGCGTTCTCCGCTTTTGATGGGCGGACAGAAGTCACTCCAGAGGACGTTGAAATCGTAGCGGCTCTTGCTCTAAGCCACCGAACCCGGCAACGAGGCATTCTGGAACCACCAACGCGTGAGGAAATTAGCGCAACCATTCAAGAGGCAAAAAAGAAAGTAAAAACGGCTGATCCCAAATCCAAAGACAAAGATCCCGTTACTAAGGATGAACACAAGAAACTCACAAGCAAATTCAAGCAACATCACGCGCTAGATAGCAGTCAGGATGGCCAGCGTTTTTTTGGAACCCCGCCTAGCCGAGGGCCACCTGGACGCTGTGCATACACAGGTCTCGTATGTTCCTTTATGGTGATGACGGCTTCCTTTGGCTACATCTTGGGCATTCTTATTTTTCCAATTAATTTCATCATTGGTGGTATTTTGGCATTTAGCCTATTGTTTCTAATAGAACGTGTAATGCGCTACCGACGAAAACCTGGTTCAGTCATGCCTTCGCTAGCCAAAGCTGATCGACCGCCTGATCCAGGTTCAAAAATCCGTCCTACAAAACATGAGGGAGACTCTACAGCCCCAGCAACTACAAGTTCAAAACCTTCATCATCTAGCAAAACCACTCCTTCACAGAAATCCCCTCCGTCTAGTCCCACGGATTCAGCGAAACTCATCCGATTAGATGAAGGCACACCCCTGTTTCTTCTAGAGGAATTACTCGAACCACGTTATTTCGGACGACAACGCGCACCTAAATGGTCTATCCGTCAAGTAGGTCGAAAAGCTGGAACCGGAACAACACGACTTGCGGAGAGTGGTGTCATACAGGGTTCAAGTCTTCCTCAAGGGTCTCCGCGTAACATCCATCTCCCTGCCACAATATCTGCAGCTGCAATCCATACAGACCTTACCACAAATCAAACACCTAGGGTGAGAATTCAACCGGAAGATGTCCGCGAAAAACGGTTCCTTAGCAGAACTCCACTCACCATTATCTTTGTCGTTGATCTTAGCGTGTCCATGCTCAAAAATTTCGACAAACTCCAGCTTTCTCTGATAGCCTTCAAAAACTGTCTTGAAGGCACACGAGATCGCGTCGGGCTTATTGCCCTAAAAGATTGGGGTGCAGCAGAAGTCCAAGCCCCCACCACTAACTGGACACGATTAGTCGCAAAACTCATGACACTACGCCTATCCGGATACACACCTCTAGCCGCTGGGCTCAAACGAGCACATGAGACCATAAAGCGCGAACGTCGCCGAAACTCAGGCACCCTTCCCCTCATTGTAGTCTTTAGTGACTACCTCCCGAATATTCAGCTAAGCAAATCGGACACACCGGACCTTGGACTTCCCGAAGCCGTGGCTGATGTCCTCCATCAATGCCATCTCCTTGCAAAAGATCGTGTACCACTAGTAACTATTAATCTACATCACGAATTCTTTCCCATTCGACAAAAACGCCACCATAAAGTAATTGCCGATTGGCTTCAACAACGTGCCAAAGAACTCGATACAACCAGCATCATCGAAGTTGGACTCAAAGAAGACAAGCTAATTCCCTTTCTAGGCTACTATATGGCATTCATCACATCAGGACGCACATATCTTGGCGATGAACTGACGACACCCACTGAAATCATCAGTGAAATACGCGCGATTGCCCGGCGAGGTGCCTGGTAATTTTCAACGTGGGAAGCGGGTTGGAACATAGCTCAGTACCTATTTAAGATACTATTAGACATGTTAAGCAATCACAGAACAGACATTTCGTGTGAAGTTGAATGGCACAATTGTAT
>JBHLNC010000298.1:0-3406 GCA_048937435.1 Promethearchaeota archaeon
ATTCGCTGTGAAGCAATTTGTGGACTTGCATGTTCACACAACTGCCTCAGATGGTATTGAATCACCAACACATGTAGTCAGCAAAGCACATGAAATAGGGTTAGCTGGGATTGCTATTACTGATCATGATACTACCCAAGGTGTAGACGAAGGGGTTCGAGTCGGGACGAATTTGGGTATAGAGGTAGTACCAGGTGTTGAAATTAGTTGTAAATTATTGGACCACCGAATCCACCTATTAGGTTTCTATATCGATTCGATGGATGCGGGTCTTAGCTCGTTACTTGAATGGATGCAGGCAGGGCGTGAAGCCCGATTGCCAAAAATGTTGGCTAAGCTTAGGGATTTGGGTATTGTTATTGACCAACGGGAAGTAGAAGCTGAGGCTGCAGGTGAATCTACGGGACGACCCCATCTTGCTCGAGTATTAGTTCGGAATGGGTTTGTATCATCGCTAGAGGAAGCGTTTGATAAGTATCTTGCATTTGGACGTCCAGCCTATGCAGAACGTCCACGACCTACTATTGCTGAGGGGATTCAGGCAATTCTTGATGCAAAGGGCCTCCCAGTCATTGCTCACCCTCTTACCGTGAACCTCCCGCTGAGAGAGCTGATTTCACCACTGATTAAACAAGGTCTTCAAGGAATTGAATACTATTACCCCTGGCAGGATGTAACAGGGCAACCTCCAGAATGGTATGCTACCATTGATTCAGGGCTAGCATTATTGGACGAGATAGCAAAAGAGTTCAAATTAATCCTAACGGGAGGGACGGATTATCATGGATCAGTGCCTGATAAAGCAGATTTGGGATCGATTCCTGTCCCTGTGACCAGACTAGAATCTTTGCGACAACGCTACAAAGCCCTTTTTGGTAAGCTGCCATTAGCTTCAAAACCTGCTTAATTAAGAGGAAGGTTTAAAAACGCGTGTTCATGTCTCACACTCAGACAAGAGATAAGTGTTCAACGCCAAAACGTTTCCAAATAATTGATTTGACTTGGATACGAAACCTGGCGACAATAACCCACCTGCGCGAAGGTTTCTCTGTTTAATGAACCTTCAGATGAGGCGGAGTGGAAGAAACACCTACCTGACCTGTCTGTCCTGAACACGTAGAAGAGCTCAGACAAAGCGGGTTTACTTGTCACGATTACAAAACTCAAAGAGGGAATGATAGAATTGACAAAGATTACATTTCTTGGCGGTTGCCGGCAAGTCGGCGCCTCTGCAGTTCTAGTGGAACAAGGAGGTGCTCGAGTTGTCATGGATTATGGCACTGCCTTCAACGGAACTCAACGAGTCCCGTTACCCACATCAACACGAAACTTAACTAGTGTACTTACTCACGCTCACCTGGACCATAGTGGAAGTCTTCCCATGATAGCTGGAAGTCAGACCTACCGTGTTCCCATGTATGCAACAAAATTGACGAAGGAACTTGTTCGGCTTCTCCTAAATGATATGATCCACATCGGAGGGGATTCGCTAGCCTTTGAAAGCACTGAAGTGAAAAACCTGCTTAGGAACACACAAACTCTAACCTATAATGAATCTATCCAAGTTCATCCCAAGATGCGTGTAACTCTTCATGATGCCGGACATATCCCGGGTAGCGCTTCGATTCTTGTCGAGACAGAAGCAAATGGAAATGGCGCTGCGCGGATTTTCTATACGGGAGACCTGAATACAACCAATACACAACTGGTTAGGGGTGCCCCTAATCCACGTCAATTAGGTGACTTAGATGTGGTGATTGTTGAAAGCACGTACGCACTTGAGAATCACCCATCACGAAAGAACACCGAAAAGGAGTTTGTGATGAATGTGCGAAAGACCATTGAAAATGGAGGAACAGCATTAATACCCGCATTTGCGGTGGGTCGATCGCAGGAAGTATTAACAGTTCTTGCACAACACCGACATCAAGGGTTAGACTATCCGATTTTCTTGGATGGAATGGCTCGCAAGGTTACTCGTCTCATGCAAGGACATTCCAAGTCCTTCTCAGGAGGCGATAAGCTCAATAAAGCAGCCCAACAGGCAACCTTCATCCGGAAAGACTCTGATCGGGAAGCTGCTACGAAGGAACCAGCAATCATCATCGCTCCGGCGGGTATGCTCAAGGGTGGAGCCGCTCAACGCTATCTGAAGGACATTGCTGCAGATGCACACAGTAGTGTGCTTTTAGTTGGGAAGCAATTACCTGGTACTCCAGGAGCCGAACTCCTTCATCAGAAACAATTGACGATAAAGACAAGGAATGGAACACCAAGGGTTGTACCAGTTAAAGCACAGGTTGAATCCTACAATTTCTCCTGTCATATTGACGGGAAGGATGTGCTTAATTTCCTTCGACAAACACGAGGAAACCCACAAATTCTTACGATGCATGGTGATGCTGCGGCGTGTGAAAATCTGGCACAGACGATCCAAAGCCGACTAGGATTTGATGCTGTTGCAGCTAGATCCGGTCAAACAGTGAATGTCAATTAGAACCTGAAGCAACGCAGTAACCGTTTCGTCTTGGATTCATCAATTCATGAACGTTCGTGGTTGCTATTTACCACGTAATTCTCGACGAAGAATTTTTCCAACGGCGCTTTTCGGAAGCTCGTCGCGGAATTCGATGAGCCGTGGATACTTATATGCCGCCATTTCTTGCTTGGCCCAATCTCGTATTTCGTCTTCAGTGATTTTATCTTTAGATTCTGGTTTAATAACGATGAAAGCCTTGACTTCTTCTCCTACGCGGAGTGTCGGTACACCGACAACAGCGCACTCGGCAACGTCAGGATGGCGATAGAGTAACGCCTCAACTTCTGCTGGAAAGACGGAGTAACCACTGCGTTTGATGAGGTCCTTCTTACGATCGCCAATGTAGAGATATCCGTCCTCGTCGAAGCGACCAAGATCTCCTGTATGGATCCAGCCTTCTCGAATAGTATTGGCAGTGGCAGCTGGTGCTTCCCAGTATCCCTGAAAGATTTGAGGACCTCTCGCAAGGATTTCGCCCCATTCGCCAATTGGTAGTTCCTTGGAATCATCCATTTGATCTACAATTTTTACGTCTGTATTGAAGGCGGGGATACCCACCGAACCTGGTTTCAAGACGCCTTGAGGTATCAGTGTGAGAATAGGTGAGGTTTCGGTCATTCCATATCCTTCGACGATGTAGCTTCCGGTTTGTTGTTGAAATTGCTCTAAAACCTCGATGGGCAATGATGCGGCACCAGAGAAACAGTTCTCAAGACTGCTGATGTCATATTGTTTCAGGTATGGACTAGCCAATAGGGAGACATAGAGGGTCGGTACGGCCACGAGAACAGTGGCATTGTATTGTTGAATGCTTTTCATGATTTCTTTGAGATCAGGTCGTGGAATGAGAATCACTGCGGCAGCGAT
>JBHLNC010000017.1:0-13983 GCA_048937435.1 Promethearchaeota archaeon
ATCTTTGTCGCAATTTGGCTTATTCCAGTAGTAATAGTCATATTCATTCTATGGTACAGAAAACTACCAGAAGAAGAACGAAAAGAGTACGGTATGTCCCCCAAACGTGGAACCGACCCACGACGTACCGAAGGCAGTGGGTTCTTTTCATTCTTGGTTAGTGTGGTATGGCTGATCATTGTGTGGATCACCGGAAGATGGACCCTCACCTTTAATGCATGGACATTCAATGACTTCGTATATACGTGGTTTATCGCATTTCTCTGGATTCTAGTGCCTGCTCTCATTCTCGGGACAATATTCCTAATCTGGTGGCTGCAAAAAGAGCCAAAAGAAGAATCCTAAAATTCTCTCCTTTTAGGATTCCTTTTTTCTTTTTTTATCAATGCTTAATTGTGGATTTGATGTCACTAGTGCTATTCCCGACTTTCCCACTCAGCTATTGGAGGGATGGAACGACGACTCCGGCGGAAAGCCCAGATTAGTAATGCTACGAGGACTAGGACAACTACAGCGATTATACCGGTCAATAGCCACCAATCAAGAGTTGGTGGCCACACGGATGGAAGATTGAATCGGTAAATTAGTAGAATTGGTGCTACAATCAGTGCAATCAGGTTTACAACTTTAATCATTGGATTCAAGGCTGGACCAGCTGTATCTTTAAGTGGGTCACCAATCGTGTCCCCGCATACAGCTGCCTTGTGTCGCTCGGACCCTTTGCCTGTTCCAGCGGCGATATCACAGAATTCATCTTCAATGGTTTTCTTCGCATTATCCCATGCCCCCCCTGCCACGGACATATAGACAGCAAGAAGTAAGCCGGATGCAATAAGTCCTGCTAAGAAGCCGCCCAATGCCTCAATCTGTAGGAGAAAGCCGATAACAATTGGAGTGATTACAGCTAGAACGGTCAAACTGATGAGTTCCTTTTGTGCAGCAGCGGTTGTAATTGATACCACACGATCATAATGTGGTTTCACTCTACCTTCCATTACACCAGGAATCTTGAACTGTTCTCGGACTTCATCAATTATCTGGGACGAAGCACGACTGACAGCCCGAATCGCCAATGCAGAGAACAACCAAGGCAACGCAGCTCCGATCAATAGTCCTGCTAAGACAACGGGATTATTGATTTGAATTCCAAATTCCAATGGGTTCGGAATCACCCAGTAAGTTGCCATTCGACTCACATCCACGACGAAACTGTAGAACAGGGCACTTGCTGCAATCACTGCAGAAGCAATGGCGATGTTCTTGGTAATCGCTTTCATTGTGTTCCCTACGGCATCAAGATCTGCTAACACCTTCCGAGAAGCTTCAGGCATATCGGCCAATTCGGCAATCCCTTGCGCGTTATCAGCAATCGGACCATAACTATCCATGGCCACATTGTTTCCTGTGTGTGAAAGCATGCCAATCCCGATTAGCGCAATTCCATAGAGTACAAATTGGGGTGCAATGAGGAATGCCAGAATAAATGTGGTGACAATAACGACGGTGATCCAAACAGCCGCTTCATAACCGGTGCTGATGCCACTGAGAACAATAGTCGCAGGTCCACCATGAGATTGTTCAACGATTTCTTCGACTGGTCGATGGCGATGACTAGTAAAGTAATTTGTGAGAGGATTGAAGCTCACGGCGAGCATGACACCTACTCCGACGAGGATGCCGAGGCGGATATCACCTGTGTAAAACCAAGCAAAGACGGTTGAAACGAAAATCGTGAAGGCACTGCTGACTTCGTAGCTGTAGAACATGGCTTTTTCTGCCTTTTCAGTGCGCCAGACCGCAACCATGAAGGTTCCGATGATGCTGCTAATAACGCCAACACCACGAACAACAAGGGGGAAGATAATCCAGAAGATGTGACCAGTAATGGCATATAGAGCAACACCTAGAATAAGTGTAGAAACAATCGTAACCTCGTAAGACTCAAAGATATCTGCTGCCATTCCAGCGCAGTCACCAACATTGTCACCAACAAGATCTGCAATGACAGCGGCGTTGCGAGGATCGTCTTCGGGAAGCCCTGCTTCAACTTTTCCAACAAGGTCAGCACCTACATCAGCAGCTTTGGTATAAATGCCACCACCAATACGCATGAAGAGCGCGAGAAGCGTCCCACCCAACCCAAAGCCAAGAAGGGCGTCAGGAGCGCTGACTCCGAAGGCAATGAATATCATAGTACCGCCAAGGAGGCCAAGACCATCTGTGAGCATACCAGTGAAAGTTCCGCCATGGTAAGCAATTTTCAAAGCCTCACGATAGCTGCGGCCAGAGGCAGATGCAACGCGAACATTGGATTCAATAGCAATTCGCATTCCAAGCTGCCCCACAGTGAGAGAAAAGAGAGCACCCATAATAAACGCGACAGCTCGCCCGGAGGCAATAATGAGCGAGGTATTATAGAAGGCTGGGGGAAAGACTTCAACAGCTTCCTCAGTTGGAGGGATGATGTAAACGGAGAAGAAGAGAATAAAGGTAAGAAGCACTATGATTGGAAGAATGGTTCGAAGTTGCCTGCCGAGATAGGCACTGGAACCTTCTTTCACTGCATTCCAGACTTCTTGCATTTTCTTGGTCCCTTTATCATGTTTAAGGACATCACGCCGAAGCCAAATAGCGTAAATGAAGCTAATGATAGCAGCGATGATAACGAAAGAGATCATGAGCTGCTCGATTAGAGACAGGCTGAGGAATGTGGAGAAGAATCCAGTCATGTAATCACCGTTGAAATTCGTGTTTTTCGGAGGTCATCATAACGAGTTCTTTTACCTTATATACTGATTCCGTGTTCAAGAAAGAAGTTCCTGCTATCAATCCTTCGATTATACAAACGACTGTGGGGCATAAGAAAAACATCTAACTTCGAAAGTTGAAAAAAAATCCTCAAAAACAAGCTATATAACATTCTAAGAAAGTCTATAAATAGACATTGCAGATGGAGGGAGCCAGCGTGTTCAAGAAGAGCTTGGTAAAAATACTACTGCTTCTTGCTTTAGCTGTAGTGCCAATAACAGCTCTATTAAATGCACAATTGCTTGGAATTATTTGGATACCTGCGTTAGGAGAAGTTTCCTATGTCAGTGCACCCTTCGGAACAAATGAAAACCAATCCTATTCGGTGATATTTCATTCAGTAAATTTTACTTTCCTTGGTTCAACATATGATTATGGTGAGCTCAGAGATTTACCTAGAACCGCTCATTTCTTGATTACTTTTAGTGATGGACAGAAGGAAAACCTGACTCTGCACTATAATGGTTTTATTGGCTTGTCAAGATTTTTTATCAATTACCATTGGAATGTTACAAATCATGTTTCTCCCCGAGCAGGTGTGATAACGGGAAATAGTGAGGTCCTTTTCAATGGCTGGCAATTCCTCGTAATCCCAGGAAACTAGAAATTGTGTTCGGTTGAGGAATTTAACCGTAAGTAACGCTTATGTACTGGCGCTCATACCTTTGACGGCATCAATTCATGCCTTGTTGTTGGAGGCGTCCAGTTTGCCCGGTAACATTGAAAAATTCGTTGAAGAAGCTACGAAAGTTGTTGGTTCTGACCACATTACGACTAATCTTGCGATGCGACACAGCTACATGGCTCGGTCTGTGATGGGTATTCGAGCGAGCGTCGCAGAAGCGATTGTGAAACCCGCCAATCGAGATGAAACCCAAACCATTGTTAACTTATGCAATAAATACAAGATTCCCATTAGCCCGTATTCCGGGGGATTAAGTGGCGGATATGCTCAGCCCCTCAAACCGGAAGGCATTATTCTCGACATGGTGCGGCTGAATAACATCATCGAAGTTGATGAAGATGCACGCTACGTCGTTGTAGAACCAGGTGTTACAGCCGGTCAAGTATGGGCGTATTTCCGAAAACACCACCCCGAATGGGCACCACCCGTACCCGACGGTGCACCACCCCGAGCCACACTTATCGGAGACGCATTAGAGCGTGGTTTCAGCCTTGTTACTAGTAAGTATGGACCCCAAGGTCGAATGATCAACGGACTCGAAGTCATCCTACCACGTGGAGATATTATCTATACGGGCAGCTGGGCTTTGAAAGGTTTCAAACCCTACTATCCGTGGGGCCCCGGACCCGATTTTACTGGACTCTTCCTCGGTGCTCAAGGCACTATGGGTATCATCACCAAAGCCGCCATCCGCATTATTCCCCATCCACCTTACATTGATCTAGTTGCCTATGACTATGATACCCCTGAAGAAATGCAAAATCATTCCATGGCCGTGCTCAAAAAAGAAGTCGGCGTAATGGTGCAAGGTGGCAACTGGTGGCTCGTCCCCAGCCGCAAAGATGAACGCGAAGTGCCCAAAACTATTGAAGAATGGCGTGAAAAGAAATACTACATCCCCGAATGGCTGATGAACTACGAACTCTGGGCCCACACTGAAAAGGAAATGCAAAGCCAGATGGACATCATAGAAGAGGAAGCCAAGAAAATCAAGGATGCAGGGGGTAAAGCGGAAGCCATGGAACTCCACCCCCGCGCCAAAGACGTACGGCTTACAAAACCCAACCTCATTGCTGTCCCTTATGCTATGCACAGGGCTGGCTTTGTCTTCATCACTTGGTACTGTCCCTGGAAGGATTGTGCAGAAATTTCCCGTGTCTCAGTTGAAACCATGGAGAAATTCGATATTCCACCCGTTCAATGGGTAGCCAGTATCGAACAGGGTCGCCAGTGCATCTCAATGCCGATTATCACTTTTGATAGCCGAACCGAGAAAGGCTATGAGCAGGCCGAAGCCTGGGACAAACACTTCACAAAGATAGCCCACAAGAAAGGCTGGATCAATTACCGTCCAAACGCCTTCATTCACTGGCCTGCCATGAGACCACTAATGCCAGAATATGTAAAGATGCTCAAAGAACTCAAAGAGCTCTGGGATCCAAATGGTATCATGCACCCGGGACGGTTGGAAGTCTGAAATCGATACACCAACGAATTTTTTCAAGACCGTTTTCAAAGGCGACCTGAAATCCATTTATACCCTCAGGACCAATGCTAACCAACTGGATACTCTGGGGACTGTTGGAGATGGAAATAAAACGGTCGACAAAGTGGATGTTCTGGCTTGGAATTATTCTGTCCTATGTGGTGATGAGCTATATTGTGCTTCTTTTCTTCTTCGGAACCATCTATACCCTTCCAATAGAGCTTTTTGTGCCCGTCGTCGCGCCATTCATAATAGCAATAATGGCAGTTTTATTCACACTAGATTTGGAAGATAAACTCAATGAAGACCCACGGGCTGGAGGGAAAATCCTTGCGTGTGGTGTTGCCGAGTTCATTGCAGCCTTCTGGGTGATTTATCTTATTGTATGGCTAGGCATTCAGAATCTCTTAGCGTTTCTTCCGATGTACCTCTTCGTTATGACCATTCTTGTTCCAAATATGGTTTTGCTTTTCCTTATCGGTGGACTTTATTTCACAGTGGGCTATCGACTTAGGTTTGCACCGATATCCTCTGAACCAGTGCCTCCCCTACCCAACCGCAATCGAATAATTGCCCTATTAGTGTCTGGGTTTCTTTGTATACTCATCGCATTTGTCATTATGCCCTATACAATAACATATGTGTTCATAGAGATTCTTTTCTACGTGTGGATCACACTCCTGCTGACAGGATTTGTTCTAGGTATGGCAGGAGCTTTCCTGCATGATTATTCTTCAAAAAACCGCTATGACCATATTCTAATGCATGAGATACCTGAAGCTATCTTTGTATGCCCATTATGTCATACTGCAATCAAAGCGAATAGCTTTCGCTGCAACAAATGTTACCATCTTATCCCAGATTCTAACCGTACTTTTTAGATCAAAACAGATTTGAGGTGGGAGGTTACAGCCTTTCCAAGGCAGTGCCCGCCAATGATGCAGGAACCGATCACCATTGGAATGATATCAAAGATGGGTAAGTATCGGACAACGGCAAAGAGTAAAAGGCATTAATGCATGTGAAAACAGGCTATTCCCTGACTATTCGGAGGACCATGTACATGACCGAATCCGAGAAAGGAAAAACTGAACTCAAAGACTTTGAACTCGAAATTGCTCGTTGTATTCACTGCAAAGCTTGTACCATCGCGGATGCCGCTAATCCAAAAGGTGGCTTCGAAGTGGGCTGCCCTGCTTGGAATGCTATGGAATGGGAGGCTTATAGCGGCGGTGCCAAAATGTGGCTCGCTCGAGCCATGTTGAATGGTAATTACAAGATTGATCACGATGCTGCTGATCTCCTCTACCGTTGCTCCACTTGTGGTATGTGTGAAAGTCAATGTGAAAATGAGCTTCCAACCGTGGACATTATTGAAGCTATGCGAGCTGAAGCTGTCAAGGCGGGTGTTGGTCCTCTTGACAAGCAGACGGGCTATTCCAAAGCAGCTGAAGTGAAACGAAATCCATACAATGAAGATCATGCGTGTCGAACCGATTGGATACCCAAGGAATTCAAGATGAAAGACAAAGCTGACGTGGTGTACTTTGTGGGTTGCACTGCATCCTACCGATTGCAGGAACTGGCAGTTTCTACGCTCAATGTGATGAACAAGCTAGGTGCGGATGTGACTGTCAAGGAAGATGAATATTGTTGCTGTTCTCCGTTGATGCGGGTTGGAAAGTTGGATTTGGTCAAAGAATACGTTAAACACAACGTGGAACTTTTCAAGAATTCTGACGCGAAAGTTGTGGTCTCCTCGTGTGCTGGATGCTTCCGGACCATGAAACGAGACTGGCCAAAATACTATGGCGAATTACCCTTTGAAGTGAAGCACAGTGTGAACTATGTTGCAGAACTACTCCAAGAAGGTAAGGGCAAGTTGAAGCCCTTGAAGGGGATTAAAGCCACCTATCATGATCCCTGTCACTACGGTCGCCATGTCGGTGAACTCATCAAAAACCACAAAGAGAAAGCCGCATGGTTTGAAGTACCCCGAACCATCCTCAAAACCCTCCTTGGGGACAATTTCGTAGAAATGCCTCGCAACCGTGAAAATGCCTGGTGTTGTGGTGCGGGTGGAGGTGCGCGAGCCCAATTCCCTGACTGGACCCTTGATACATCCATTGAGCGCGTTAAGGAAGCCGAGGCAACCGGTGCAACACATTTGGTGAGTGCGTGTCCGTTCTGTGAAACGTCAATGGCACTAGCTATTGAGAAAAGTGGCTCGAAGCTGAAGATGGTCGACTTGATTCAGTTTGTTGAGGATGCCCTCGAATAACCTGGGTAGACTCTATCTTTGGACTAGCACATTTGCAATATTCAGTTAGTGTAAATGAGGGGAGCAATAATAGGGGGGAAGCAAGGTTTAGCTAATATACCGATAGGTCTGAGAGTCGATTCTTGTGGCACGTACATACAAAATTCAAGTGTTACCCGGTGACGGCATAGGTCCTGAAGTCATTCAGGAAGCCGTCAAAGTCCTCGAAATGGTTTCTGGCGCAATTCAAGGATTAGATCTAGCGTTTCACGAGTTTCCCTGTGGAGGAAAATACTATCTTGAAACAGGCGTTGAATGGCCAGGAGAAGCCGAGATCTTTGCACGACAGGAAGCGGACGCGATTCTGTTAGGTGCAGTGGGTTGGGAGACAGCTCCGGGGCAACCAGTTCGCCGTAAGGATGGGCAACTAGCAGGGGCTGAAATCGTTCTTGGACAACGTCGAGATCTGGAATTGTATGCGAATGTTAGACCAGTGAAACTTTACCCCGGGGTCCCAACTCCGTTAGCTGACAAACAGCCTGCTGATATTGATTTTGTTATTGTCCGTGAAAACACAGAAGGACTCTATTCAGGAATTGGGAAACGCTATGGTGAAAACGAGCCTGGAGAACTAGCTATTGACGTTCGCCCAATTTCGCGCATGGGTTCGGAACGCGTGATTCGGTACGCAAGCCGACTTGCCCAGAAACGGAGTCGAGGTGCTCCAAGAGATGGGAAACGGCGTCTGACTTGCGTAGACAAGAGCAATGTGCTTCTTGGTGACCAACTGTTCCGTCAGGTCTTTGATGAAATTATGCAGGACTTCCCGGAGATAGAACCTGATTATGCTTATGTTGATGCGTGGGCGATGTGGTGCGTTCGTCAACCCGAGTACTACAATGTCGTTGTTGCGCCAAATTTGTATGGGGATATCATCTCAGATTTGGGAGCGGCAATTCAGGGTGGTATGGGAGTGGCAGCAGGAGGAAATATTGGTGATAATCATGCCATGTTTGAGCCCATTCATGGCTCAGCTCCCCGTCACGCTGGAAAACGGCGAGCGAATCCCACTGCAGCGATCCTTGCAGGAAAAATGCTGCTGGAATGGATTGGAGAACGGCATAATGATCAACAGACAATGGACGCAGCTACTTTAATTGAAGAGGCAGTTACAGCAGCTCTCAAAGAAGGAAAAGTCCGAACCTACGATTTATGTAAAGGACCCTATGCCAGCCACAGACCCTCGACGACAAAACAGATGGGAACTGCAATTCGAAAGATTGTTCAAAAGAAGCTGAAAGAGAGGAGTTAGCATGGTTAGCCAGACAATGGCAGAAAAAATCCTGACGAACCATTCTGATCAGAAGACTGTAACACCGGGTGAAATAATCGAAGCCTCTGTGGATGTGGCGATGAGCCACGAAATGATGGGTACACGAGTCATTCCCCACCTTGAAGAAGCAGAGGTAACCAAGGTTTGGGATCCAAGTCGGGTGGTAATGATTTTAGATCATTGGGTACCAGCGCCAACAGTAGAGGCTGCGACCATTCACCAACGAGTGCGTAACTTTGTACGAGATTTTCAGATTCAACATTTTTACGATGTGGGAAGTGGTGTTTGTCATCAGATACTTGTGGAAGAAGGTCATGTGCGTCCGGGAGAGCTGTTAGTGGGAACTGATTCCCATACGACAACTGGAGGGGCTTTCGGTGCACTCACAACAGGTATTGGGGCAACTGATATGGCCATTGTCTTAGGGACGGGTCGATTGTGGTTCCGGGTTCCCGATACGATCAAAATTAAGATTACCGGAAAATTACCTGCTAAAGTGATGGGAAAGGACATTATTCTCAACATTCTTTACCGACTTGGTGTAGAAGGAGCGTCTTTCCAGGCCATAGAATACGATGGTGAGACACTGAAGCAATTGAGTTTGGATGCGTGGATGACCTTAACCAATATGGCTGTTGAAGTTGGGGCGATGGCAGCTCTCATTCCGCCGGATAAACGGGTTCTTGAGTATGTTAAACAACGGTCACAGCAATCCTTCACGCCTGTCTACCCAGACGAAAATGCGGCTTATCATCAGACACATGAGCTTGATGTATCGAAACTTGTTCCACAGGTGGCAAAACCGTCTCTCCCAAGTAATGCCGTTCCTGTGACTGAAGTTGAGGGAATTCACATTGATCAAGCATTGTTAGGTTCTTGCACGAATGGTCGATTAGAAGATCTTCGAGTTGCGGCTCAAATTGTCAAAGACAAACAGGTTTCGAAGGATGTTCGGTTCATCGTAAATCCTGCTAGCCGACGAATATACTTGACTGCTCTAGAGGAAGGAACAATTGGTACACTTGTGAAAGCAGGCGCTACTATTGGTCCTGCAACTTGTGGCGCATGTTTCGGAGGTCACTGTGGACTCCTCGCTTCTGGAGAAATCTGTATTAGCACATCGAACCGCAATTTCCCGGGGCGAATGGGAAGTGCGGATTCGCACATCTATCTAGCTTCACCAGCAACGGTTGCAGCCAGCGCTATTACGGGAAAGATTACCGATCCACGTTGAGGTTGAGCGCCAGATGTCACAACAACGAACGATAATTGAGGGAAAAGCTTGGCGATTTGGTTCCAACATCAGCACCGATGATATTATTTCAGCTGCCCATCTAACCAGCCTCTCCATTGAAGAAATTGCACCTTTTGCCTTTGAGAATCTACGTCCTGAATTCGCGAAAAACGTGCAGCCCAATGATATCATTGTGGGTGAGGAGAACTTTGGTATCGGTTCTAGCCGGGAGTCAGCCGCAGCCATTCTTCGAAGTTTAGGTCTGGGAGCGATTATTGCAGCATCTTTTGCCCGAATCTTCTTCCGAAACGCTTACAATTTAGGTATTCCAGCTATCGAATTTCCAGCAATTGCTAAAGATCCCAACTTAGTCAAAGATGGAGATAGGATACGAATCGATTTGAAAGAGGGGACACTAGTTAATCACCGTACAGGTCAAAGCCATCAAACAACCAAAGTTCCTCAATTTCTCCTTCAATACATTGAAGCAGGTGGTGCAATTCCTCTCCTGAAACAGAAACTCAAAACACTCTAAAGATAAGGACGCGGTAGGATAGATTTCATTCTAAAAGAAGAAGGTTTTCGACATGGAAAAAGAAGACAAGCTCGAATTGCCTGAGTTTGGTCACTATATAGATGTTAATGGATTGCACATGTACTATGAGGATAGAGGAACAGGAGCCCCCCTAATATTACTGCATGGAGGATTAGGAACGGCTGAGTTTGGATGGGGTGAGCTTCGGAAGGTATTTTCTGACCATTTTCGTGTTGTCGCTCCAGATAGTAGAGGATTAGGTAGAACAAATAATCCTCAGCAAGTACTGAATTACGCTTTGATGGCAGAGGATATAATTGCATTAGCTAAAGCTTTGGATTTAGAAAACCCATTCGTTTGTGGATGGAGTGATGGTGGGCAAATTGCATTAGAAATAGGGATTAGGTTTAATAATTTCCCTAAAGCTCTTGTTTTAGGAGGAGTGGCACATAAACTTATTCAACAAATTAGTGACGCCCTATCCTCTTCGTCAATTCAAGGATGGCTTCAATCAGAACCAGAGCTTGAGGAAACACTAAGAAATGCACATAGTCATGTATACGGTTCCGAGTATTGGGAAACACTCCTCAAACTGCACTCGCAAATGTGGCTTGATCCAACGGGGTATCCAAAAGAAGACATTAAATCGATAGAAGTTCCCTCTCTCATCATTATAGGGGATAAGGACGAAGCTATACCCCTTAAAATCCAGTTAGAAATGTATGACTTAATGCCTAATGCAGAATTAGCGATTATACCAAATATGACTCATTTGAATTACGTGAACGAACGAAGTGAGATATTTTCCACCGTTGTTTTAGATTTTCTCAAGAGGAATATCTGAAATAGAATTATTCATTCGTGTTAACGCTGATTCCCGCTATTCAAAATTAAGCAGACTAATAAACAAAAAGTTATCTAGGCATGGAACATGTTCCACCTCATCATCTTTGCTCTGCTTTTCTGGCTTTTTGCCATTATTTCGATAGTTCTCAAAGCCGTGCAAGAAGACGAACTTGCTATTCAGACCGACCGAATCAAAAACTTGCCTAAGGGTCTCTTTATAGCAATTAAAGTCCTTCCCGCACTGATTTCAGTCATCTTTATACTTGTCTTTCGACCCTCCGGAGCCTTGTTTTACATCCTTTTAGCCGTAGCCCTAATCTTCTGTGCTCTGGGAGATATTGGAATGGAAACCAAATTCCTCGCAGGCGTGTTATTCTTCCTTATCGCCCACCTGTTCTTCACAGCAAACTTTCTATGGCACAGCTACCTACTCGGAGCCTCCCTACTCCCACTTCTCGCCTTTGTCATCTCATATGCTATCATGATTCTAGTTATTCTCCTAGCGGTTCGATTTCTTGACTCGTCCGAACCCCGATTAGGACCAATGAAAATCCCACTCATTATCTATGTCCTCACACTTTCCCTAACCCTCAGCAGTTCTCTAACGTTATGGGTTGCAGCAGGAAACGCGTTTGGATTCATTCCCTTCATTGGAGCCATTATCTTCGTCATATCTGATCTCCTGATCGGCGTCAAGCTTTTTTATCGCCATTTCAATAAGGCGGAATTCACTATCTTCTCAACTTACTACCTTGCCATCTTCCTCCTCACTCTCGGCTCTACCATATACCTATTCTGAACGATAAAAAAAGAACCAGGCTGGTAAACTGAGACCTCAGTTGTCTCGGGTGGAGAGGAAGTCTAGTATCTGTTTCGCAAGTGCAGGGGAAATTCCTGGCACTGCTGCTACTTCGTCGATGTTTGCTTTAGAGAGCTTCTTCAAACTTTCAAAGTGTTGGTGGAGTACTGTTGCCCGTTTCCTACCTACGCCGGGAATTTCAGTGAGTACCAATTTTAATCCTTGACTTTTTCGAAGTTTTCGATGGTAACTGATGGCAAAGCGGTGCGCCTCATCTCGGACACGTTTCAAGAGACGTAGCCCTTCGCTATCGGCGGGAATGTCTATGGGTGTGGATTGCCATGGTACGTAGATGACATCGGGATCTGGTGGATCTCCTTTAGCAATTCCAATAGCGATGAGATCCTCCACACCTAATGACTCCAAAGCCTTTTGGGCCATACTGAGTTGACCACGTCCTCCATCAATAACTATGAGATTTGGTAAGGGGGTTTTTTCCGCGAGTTTGCGTCGATAACGGCGTTCCACGACTTCTCGCATCATAGCAAAGTCGTCTTGCCCTGAAATGTCTCGAATTTTGAACCGTCGATAGGCTTTCTTATAGGGCATTCCATCTTGAAACGCGACACTGACTCCAACGGATGCTGCTCCTTGTAATGTGGAGATGTCGAATCCTTCAATGTAGGCAGGTTCCTCAGGCAGTTTCAGGTATTCTATCAAATCCTGGTAGGCGCGATGACGTCGTCCTTCATCGGCTGCTAGACGCTCGATTAACTGATAGAGGTGAAACTGAGCATTTTCATTTGCCATTTCAATTAGACTCAGAAGAGGATCCTTGGTTGGATGAATGATGTGAACTTTTTCTGATTCGCTACGTCGTGAACTGAGCCATTCTTCCAAGAACTGTGAATCAGAAACCGGAACGGAAATGACCACTTCTTGCGGGATTTCGGTAGCACGAATATAGTATTGTTTGAGAAAAGCTTCGAGAACCGTATCATCGGAGAGAGTTGCAGGGGCACTGAGGGGAAATGGTTGCTGCCCTACAACGCGACCCTCACGAACCACAAGCAACTGAACCAAAGCATCTGGTCCCCCACGAGCTAGTCCGAAAACATCCCGGTGTCCAGGAAGTTGATTCCAGAATGTTGCACGTTGAGCTTGTCGTCCTCGCTGAACGGCTCGAAGACGATCACGAAACCGTGCAGCTTTTTCATATTCTTTCGCTTGAGAGGTGACTTCCATCCGCTCCATGAGGTGTGCCTCTAGTTCGTCATGGCGTCCTGTGAGCAAGAGGGTGTATTCATCAACTAATTCAGCATAGTCTTCTTTGCTGATTTTTCCCATGCAGGGTGCTGGACACCGTCCGATATCGTATTTGAGACAAGGGCGTTGGCGTTTTCCAATTACAATCGTGGGCTTACAGGTGGCTAAGGGAACGACGCGATTGATGGATTTGAGTAAGCCGTCCAAGGCTTTGACGTTAGAGTAGGGACCGATGTAGCGACTCCCGTCTTGGAGGAGGGTTCGTGTCTTCTCGACGCGTGGAAATTCATCGGCGAGGGTGATGCGAATGTAGGGGAAGCTTTTGTCATCTTTTAGTCGAATATTGTAACGGGGTTTGTAGCGTTTGATCATGTTATCTTCGAGGACGAGGGCTTCGGATTCATTGGCTGTGACCATGTATTCGAGTTCGGTGACTTCCAGACCTATGGGTGAAAAGACATTTCCTTTCCCAAGACCTCGAAAATGAGCGGGAACACGTTTCTTTAAGGACTGGGCTTTTCCGACGTAGATGACTTGGTCATTCTTATCGTAAAGTAAGTAGACACCCGGTTCGTCGGGTAAATCTTTCAGTTCCTTTTCAAGATTCATAACCCTGTCACGCATTCATATTAGACGTATCTTATTATGGCGTAATTGGTATTGAAGAACAGTTCGCTCTTACCGTGAGAGAATTTTTACTCGCCCTGAGGGCTTTTCGTCTCGTTCTGATC
>JBHLNC010000299.1:0-3382 GCA_048937435.1 Promethearchaeota archaeon
AGATTCGAATTGCGAAGAGTGAACGACGAAAACAGGTCCCAATTGAATAATACGGTGCTCAACTAGTAATACTTACAACTTCGGTTCTGAATTGCCGTGTGCTAGCAGAAGACCGATTATTGAGACACAGTCAGTAATTTCGTAGTTTTTCACCATATTCAAGGCTTTTTTAAGGGACATGGAAATGACTTCAAATTCTTCGGTGTCATCAGGCACAGCTTTAGATGGAGTAAGCCCTTGTGCGAGGAAAATATAGCCCCTATCTTCCATTATAGACTTATTTGAATGCATGATACTTAGTAGCTGAAGGTGATTTGCCTGATATCCAATTTCTTCACGAAGTTCACGTTGAGCCGCGGTTTCAGGTTTTTCGTCTTTTTCCATACCGCCTGAGGGGATTTCCCAAGTAGTTTCACCCAGCACGTAGCGATATTGACGAACTAATACTACGGTGTCTGGATTGAGTAGGGGTACAATGCCAACAAAATTCGTGGTTGGAATTACAACTCCATATGGAGTAACATGACCGGTAGGAAGTTGGACCTGATCTTCATATACTGTGATCCAAGGATTTTGATAGACGGTTTGGCGATTAAGGCGTTTCCAGGGCTGAAAAGGGGTATTTGACATAGACAATTCTCCAGAGACGGGATTTCCAATCCTAGTTAGCAACCGCTTCGGTGACCTTTTTCTCCTCTTTCTTTTCCTCTTTTTCAACAGGAGGCGGCGTACATCCTTCGAGCCATTGTCCACCCACTAGCACCAACTCGGGAGGATTGAGGTTCGCTTCTCGATCAATGATTACATCGATGACAGCAGGCTTCTTGGACTTCATCGAGCGCTTCAGAGCGGGTTGGATATCTTTAGCTTTGGTAACACGTTCACCATAACAACCCATAGCCTTAGCGACTTGATCATAGCGAACATCAGTGAAACCTACCTGGTAAAATCGGTTTTCAAATAGAAGGTGCTGAACTCCAGCAATCATTCCAAAGCGTCGATCATTCGCAATTACAGCAATCATTGGAGCACTATGCCGAACAGCGGTTTCCAATTCCTGAATATTGAACATAAAGGCACCATCGCCACTAATCAGATACACCTGACGATCGGGATGAATAATTTTAGCACCAATGGCGTAGGGAAGACCTGCACCGAGATGACCTGAATCAGTTGCGCACAAATAAGATCGGGGTTCATATATACGATTAAGGTGGATAGTCCACAGGTTGATGTTGCCACCATCTACTACGCTGATGGCATTTCTATCGAAGAAGTCGCGAACCTCCTTGACGAGACGAAGTGGATGAATGAACTCCCCTTCTCTAAAGGCAATTTCAAGCTGAGATTGCATCCATCTATCACGCGATACCTGACATTGCTCAAGAAGTTGGGAGGGGGTCTTGGGTTTGCCACGCCGTTTAACTTCCGAAAGCAGAAACTGGAGAGTACTTTTTGCATCACCAACTAGTGCTAAATCTACTTCTCGATTAACCCCAATCATCTCGCTAGCAATATCGAGTTGAATGAGCTTTTGTGCTTCACTAGATTTCCATCCTGGAGGTTGACCCCAGAAGTCTAAGTCACCTAAACGACCTCCCACTAAGAGAACGAGATCCGCGCAATTCTGTGCAAAAGCCCCGGTCTGTAAACCTGGCTCAAAGGCTAATTCATGATCTTCAGGGATTGCTCCTCGTGCCGCGGGACTCGTTGTGACTGCTGCGGATAAATGCTCAGCAAGCTGGACTAGTTCTTCCGATGCATTAGCTCTTAACACACCAAATCCAGCATGAAGCAAGGGAAACTCAGCGTCAAGTAGCATCTGTGCTGCTTTTCCAATAAGCTGTGGATCAGCCGTTGGTGGAATTATGAGTCGATAGCGACTTGGATTTTGAAGTGGAGGTTCGGTTTCCACTGTGCCATAGAGGATGTCAACAGGGAAATCCAAGTGCACAGGACCAGGACGACCAGATAGGGCGATTCGAAATGCCTCCTGAATTAGATATGGAATACGTTCAATCTTCCAAACGACTGCATTCCATTTTACGATTGGTTTAAAGAGATTAATTTGGTCGAGGGCTTGAGTCATCCCGGAATCAGGATAACTACGCCATGTCTGGTTTTGAGCGGTAAGAATGACGATGGGAATACTGTCACCAAAGGCTGCATAGGCTCCACCCACAAGATTGGCAGCACCAGGACCCACCGTTCCGAGGCAGATACCGGGTTTACCAGTGGTCCGGGCATAAGCATCGGCCATATGAGCAGCGGCAGCCTCGTGTCGGGTGGTGATGAATTCGATGCCAAATTCGTCGCCTTTACGGGAGAGGGCATCGAAGAAAGAGGTCCATTGAGCACCAATTACTCCAAAGATGTATTGGGCTTGTTCGTTGGATAGACATTTGGCTAGTATCTCGCCACCTGAAATCGTCAAAAGATTCTACCTCACACAATACCAGAATAGTTGTGCAATGTAGTGTGGTTGGTCTTCTTATTTCCTGCTAATAATATCGAAAAGAGTAAATTTTAAATAGGTTATGAATATATATTCATAACGTGCCAAGACCGTATAAAAGCAGGTTTGTTCGCGCAGAACCCAACATCACATACTACAAACCTAGAGGAATCCCCATTGGTACCATCGGAGAAGTAGTACTTAATGTCGATGAGTTTGAAGCAATTCGGGTTAAAGACCTTGAAGGAATGCCACAGAAGGATGCGGCCCAAAGACTCAAGATTTCTCAACCTACACTTCATCGTATTCTGAAATCAGCCCATACAAAGATCGCCGAAGCCCTCGTGAATGGGAAAGCTCTTCGCATTGAAGGCGGACCCTACCAACTACCCTCAAAGCGACAGTTTTGGTGTTTCACCTGCCAACATCGATGGAGTGAACCCTTTGGAACAGGACGACCTAAACACTGCCCCAGATGCGAAAGTCATTATCTGCGTCGATTGGCACCCTCAGAAATTGAAGGAGATGAAAAAATCTGAAAATATGTGTAACTGCGCAAGGACCGACCCTTGAAGCCCCTATTGACCCTCGATTTGGCCGTTGTGCTAATTTCATTTTCATCGAATCCGATACTATGAAATTTGAAGCCATTCCAAACCCTGGCGCGATGGCTAGTGGCGGAGCAGGCATTCAAGCTTCTCAGTTTATCGTGGATCGGGGAGCTAACGTTGTATTAACAGGCCATGTAGGACCAAATGCCTACAATGCCCTGAACGCCGGAGGAGTAAAAGTATTCGTAGGAATATCTGGTTCAGTCAGTGATGCTGTTAATCAATTCAAAGCAGGTTCACTACAGACAGCATCTTCTCCGACAGCTCCTGCTCACATGGGTAGGGGTGGAGATAGAGGTCGAGGAAGAGGGCAAGA
>JBHLNC010000300.1:0-3378 GCA_048937435.1 Promethearchaeota archaeon
CGTGGCCATGATTACACGGCCCTTTACGCTCGACTCAATAATGAAGCCGAAGGTCCCATTGAAGGCATCATGGAAGTTTGCCGACGCTGCGGGAAACAAAGACCGCTCCAAGGTTTACTTCGAAAGGGTGCGAAACTTTTCAATGACAAAGGTCAATGGCTGACCACCGTAAAAGAAGCTGCAGTAGTCTAATTTTTTTTCGAAAACTTTTACAGAAATAACAACCCTATTGGGATGATTACTCCTCGCTAAGGGGTCGTTTAAAATGTCCAATAAATCAAGAGCGTTGCTTTTCTTTCGAAAATTGTATCTAATCATGCTAATTATCATCATCGTTGCATATTTTGGTATGAGAGCACTCTACGAGATTCATGGCTTAGGTGATCTCGCTCTTCTCCAATTGAATTTTCTCACCGTTTCCATTTGTATTATGTTCCTTGCGTTCTTCAACTATATCATCTCAATTTACTATGAACAGGAACGCTGGCAACAATATTCGCTCCTCTTATTCATCGCGATGATCTTTGGTTCAATAGGTGATTTTCTTCTTGGTGGATTTGTCCCACTTCCCATTGAACCCCTTATTCTGGGTACCGTCGCCTACGCAACTGGACAAGTTTTCTATCTACTCGCCATGCGAACCCTCTCACCATTACTCATTAGCGCGAGTTCATCTATACAAGATTTTACCTCAAAAAATCGGATCCTAGTGGTTCGGAATTTCATAATCTGGCTAGGCTTCATAATCTTTGGAATAGCACTCTTTATCTTGACAGTGTTCAACCCCAGTGAACTTGAAATTAGCATCGGGGCCTTATGTTATGGGCTTCTCTTTCTTTCTGTAATTGGCTTTGCTTTGACGAAATTTTTCGATGATTATCCTATCTTGTTCCATATTGTCCTATTCATAGGACTCTTGCTCTTCTTCATCTCCGACTACGTCTTAATCATTAATCGGTTAACCACTCCAATTCTCTATGCTGGTTTCATCATCACCGTGACATACATTATCGGACAGTCTCTAATTCACATTACACCTCTATTGGTGGGCAAGTCAAAATAGAGTAGCAACTCGAAAGGATTTATGTAGCCTTTTCCTGCCAAACCATTCTTGGTGCTGATATAAATGGGCATTCACTGCCATGAAATGAAAAAAGGTCAAATCTATTCTTGTCCCGAGTGCGGCATTGCGCTTCAAGTAGTCAAAGAATGTGAGGAATGTGAAACTCCCGAAGGTGACTGTGGGTGTGCTGCACCCTGCATCTTTGAATGCTGTGGCAAACCTTTGACGCTGCAAAAATAACTAACAATCGCCTAACAAATGGTAGAGGGTCTGAGATAGGACCCTCCTCATCTTTTTTTGATATCTCCGTACCCAAATTAGAAACTTGTTAAGTTCAGGATTTCATTTCCCTTTAGAAAATGAGGGGAAACCGTAGGGCTCTAATACTCGAGGAGAATCACTGTATGCAGGTGACTGAATTGTCGGACCAAATGGCTGATATCGTCATTGTGGGTGGCGGACCCGCTGGACTCGCTGCTGCAATATACACAGCACGTATAGGATTGAAGACCCTACTCGTTGATGGTCAAATGATTGGCGGACGCGCTGCAACCGCCCCACATGTTTGGAACTTCCCAGGATTCCCAGATGGCATAACAGGTGTCGAACTCATTGACCTCATGATGAAACAAGCCCAAAAATTTCAAGCAGAACTCAAATACCCGGACGAAGTAGTCGAACTCTCCTTGAAAGATAAAATAAAGAAAGTAGTTACACGGTCTAGTCAATATTCCTGTCATTCTGTAATACTGGCTACCGGTACTCAACGAAAGAAATTATTAGTTCCTGGCGAAGAGGCACTTCTGGGTCGAGGAGTTTCCTACTGTCCGGTTTGTGATGGGCCACTCTATAGAGGATTAAACGTCGCTGTAATCGGTTCTGGGAGTGAAGCATTTGAAGATGCCCTCCACCTAGCCAATCTGGTATCGAAGGTGTTCGTAATTACTCAGAGTGAGGAAATTACTGCAGAGCAAGCACTAATTGAGGAGGTCAAGACCATCTCAAACCTAGAAATCATCAAGGGACAACTTCTTACGATCCAGGGTGAAGATCTTGTTTCATTGTTAACCTATTCATTACACTCCGATGGTATAGAACATAAACTTCCTATTGATGGGGTCTTTATTGCGGTGGGAAGTGTTCCGATGACAAGTCTACTGAAAAAAGCCGGCATCAATGTAGATGATAAAGGCTGTGTCACGGTGAATCGTCGACAAGAGACAAATCTTGTTGGTATCTACGCAGCTGGAGACTGTACCTGTGGAGGCATGCAAATCATCACCGCAGCCGGTGAAGGTGCAATGGCTGCCATGCAAGCACACCGATATATCAAATCCCACAAAGGGAAGACGAAATAAACTCCATCGAGAAGAGAGACATGCGAAGACGAACTATGGCTATCATCTTAATTGTGCTCATCCTTTGTTCAGGATTCGGAGCCTTCTTTATTTTCACATTCCTTAATCAATTCTCGCCACTACCTCATGAACTGGTCTGCCAGCTAACAGGGGAAGACGCCCTCAACGACACCACTGTGGTTAATGTTTATGGTGCTGATGTAGGTCTCATGGTCGAGTGGCAAGACCGGCTACACTTCATTTTTGGCGATACCTTTGGTCCCGATAACTGGGATTGGCGATCAAACACAATGGCCTACACACTAGACACAGACCCCTCAGATGGAATCATACTGACAAATTGGATTACTGATGATATGACGCATTTTGCCAAGGAATTAATTCATAGTCTTAAGGTTGATGAAGTTGAGATGACAGTAATTCCAACTGCGGCTTACAGCAGTGGAGACTGTCTCTATGTCTACTATATGTCTGTGAACACTTGGGGAGAACATGGTGATTGGACCAGCAATAATGCTAGCATTGCGTATTCCTTTGATGGACACTCCTTCTTCAAAGCAGCCAATATGTCTTGGTCCGGCTCCTCTAATTTCATCGAATGGGGCCTGGTCAAAGGTGATGAATCTGCTCCCTCAACGGGTGGATATCTCTACTTCCTCACTACAGGAAGTGGTCGATTCCATGATTGTTACCTTGTTCGAGTCCCTGAAAATCACATTTTGAATCAAAGTAGCTATCAATACTACGCAGGACTTGGAACTGGAGATGCTCCTACTTGGTCATCAAATCAGGAGGATTCCCAGACTGTCCTTGAAGCTCCCACAGGAGAAATTTCAGTCATGTGGAACACGTATTTGGCTAAATACATGTTAATGAATCTTGACGATGTCCGAAAACAGATTTTGATAAGAACTGCAGACTCGCCATGGGGTCCTTGGAGTGCTCCACGAATCATCA
>JBHLNC010000018.1:0-13814 GCA_048937435.1 Promethearchaeota archaeon
TTTGGCACTAACCATTTGCTTGTACAATTGTTTGAATTCAGGAAGCGTTGTGGTTACAGCAAGTTCCCCTGCTGCTTCTTCTGAGATACGAATGAACACATCAACCTGAGTACTGCGTTCAATAGAAAGTACTAGAGGTTTTACGCCAGTCTTACTGAGGAGAAGTGCTTCTCCTCCCACAATGAGTTGGATTCGAGTATCCTGCAATGCTTTTGTTTTCGCTTCGACAGCTGGATCTTCAAACAGCTCCTCTAACCGTTTTTCAAAGGAATGGACGGGATTAATTATTGATTCCAAAGTGCTTTCTGGTAAGTCCACTCTGCTAGTGGAGTTTTCTACTGTAGTTTCGGCTTCGTCCTTACTTTTTCGTCTAAACCATCGCAATTTTATTATCTCCGTAGCCACAATTTCTTCGCGGTCTTGTTCAATACCCCTCAAAGCTACATATCGAGCAATATCACAACGCGAAGTTTCGTTACCTGAAGACGGGGGAGCCCATAAAAGCGTGTCGAAGCAAAAAGCCTAGAAGGCATATTAGAGCGGAAAATTCAATGTGTAATTAAGCAGCATTTCTGAAGTGAATTTTCTATCAGATTTTTTTCAACACATTGGAGTTAGGAATGACGTAGTATGATAATGCGGAGTTGATCCACGGCATCTTCAGCCGTATCAGCTGTATTTTCAAGGTTGTGTAATAAATCCCGTACTAGCACTACCACAGCTGCGGAGTGTGTTGAACCCAGTTCGAGTAGGAAGCCCAAACCTTTCGTGTAGACTTTGTCAATTTCCTTTTCAGCGGCTTCAATTTTGTCCCCTAACATCTTTGCTTTATCCAAGTCATCGACAATAGCGTTAGTTGCTTCTTGTAGACTTTTGCCCATATTCACAAGTAATTGAGTGATTTCAACAAAAAGGGATTTGAACTCCTGGCTGATATCTGCAAGGGGAACCAGTGTCAAGATTCTTGCTGCATCATTAGCCCAGTCAGCCACCCTATCTAACGCTTTGGCGAATCGAACAAGACTCTCTCTATCAGCCGCTTCGAGAGCACTTGTTGTTAAATCGCGCAACATTGTTCGACGCAGTTGATCAGCATCGCTTTCTAATTGGGCAATTTCTTGAACAACTTTTTTGCAGTCCTTGACTTTTCCATCTAATTTGAAGGCTATTGCTTGTTGGAGTTTGATTAAAATTAAAGAGACATTGGCAGCATGCTTTTGACCCAATTTCATGGCTTTCTCTTCAGCACGAAAGCCAAGGAAAATGTCCGAGTTTGGATTTCCAGGCATCTATCATTCCTCGCTAAAACATGTTTTTTCGATGATTCAAATGGCTCTCTCAAAAGAGTGCGCATGTTTGTTAAGAGAGAAGATATTGACATCCATAAAAGCGTGTCGAAGCAAAAAACAAAACGAGTGGGTAACAGCAAATATTCAGTATTCATGTGAAAGAGGGTTAACAGCTGTTAGTTTTTTTACACCCTGTTGGGATCACGTGGGGAGCAGTCATCCCTCCGCTGTAGCCAGCGAAGCGCCTTCACTTCGCCAGGGGCGTGCGTCAGTTATATAAGGCGCCTCGTCC
Source organism: Promethearchaeota archaeon (assembly GCA_048937435.1). Taxonomy (GTDB): domain Archaea; phylum Asgardarchaeota; class Hermodarchaeia; order Hermodarchaeales; family Hermodarchaeaceae; genus Hermodarchaeum. The sequence goes on from JBHLNC010000018.1 coordinate 1,582, forward strand.
TAACGGTGGTTGGTCGCCGCGAGTTGCGCGGAGACTGAAAACGCCTGATCCGCGAGGCGGAAGGTGACAGCCCCTCCCTAAGGGGCAGTGCCCGTCGATGACGCAGGAACCGAACGCCAGCCAGGTGTCCTGGGTGGGTAAGTTTTGGACAACAGGGCTTTATATGGTGTCTTAGCTGATATGCCTTCGGTGACTCATCCTTGACCAAAGTAGCAGAAATTATTCATTTCTTCGAACAGAAGATTTCATCAGTTCTTACCGTTGATGGTTTCCCACCTGAAACAAAGAAAGACCGCTTCGTAAAAGAAGGTGGGTTCTTCGTTCGAGTCGCAGATGGTGAAGGAAACGCTCAAACAATTAAAGTAAGTGACACCGAAATGACGAGCCTTATCCAAGATATCAAAATGGCTCTTAAACATCATCGCGAAATGAAATTAAAACTTTACAAAGAAATTGATGAACGACAACGCAAACCCAAATAACACGTTCAGACCTTTCATTTACTTGGCATGTGTAGCCATGTCCAAGAGAACCTTCTTGGGATCCTTAGCCTTTGTTACACCACTCGCCAGAAGAACACCCTGAGTACCCAACTTCAATGCTGCAGCAACATCCTCTCCCGTGGATATGCCAGCACCACATAACGGGATAACGGCGGGGTTAATGTTTTGAATCGTCTCCACTGTGGCCGTCACAACTTCAGGCTGAGTTTTACTGACAGGTATTCCAGTGCCAATCAACTCAGGTGGTTCCACTGCAATGAAATCTGGACCCAAAGCTGCAGCCGCACCACTTACCGCCTGGTTATTACTACAGATACACACTTTGAGTTCCACCTCTTTAGCGCGAGCTAAGGAAGCTTCCAAAATCGCCAATCCGAGTTGCCGTTCACTATGATTCAACAACGTTCCAATTGCTCCAGCCTCAACCACACCTTCAACTAGAATAGAACCCGTTCCACGACCGGGTGTCACCGGATCAACATGTTGGGCAAAAATTGGAACTTCTGAAGAACTGGCAACCCGATGAATATCATTAAATTGTGGTGCAAGGGCGATACATATGCCCGTCTCACGAGCTACCTCCTCGGCGATTTTTGCTAACTTAACAGCCTTTTCACCCATACTCTCATTGTAAGTTTTGAGGTTTACCAGAATCAAAGGCGTAGTAAGCTCCATTACGAATCACCAAATCAGAATAATGCATCAGTAGTGAGTAATAGATGTGTATAATCCTTTTCCCCCCCTTCAAGGTTAAGCTCGCATTCAACAGTCTGATTGAACTTGTTCAAAATTATAAATACAAGAAGTAGAAGAGTATTCAAATTCACCAGGAATTGATGAAAATGTCAAAAGAAGATCAGATGTTAGAAGAATTAAAGCGAATAAGAGAAGCCGTTGAACCGGCACCACCAGTACCACCTGAAAAGAAAAACTTGTGGCAAGAGTTCAAAGACTTTCTCAAAGAATACAAAGTAATGGGTCTCGCTGTGGCATTTATTATGGCTCTTTACCTTGGACGACTCGTCTCTCAATTGGTTGCTAGTTTTATATCCCCGATTCTGTCAATCGTATTCGTTACCCTTGGATGGGAATCAACTCTAATAGCATTTACACCAACACTGTTTATCCAAGAGCTAATCACATTCCTCATTGTAGCCTTTGTCATCTTCATCTTAGTCAAAATCACATCTCGATTAGGAATCAAATAAGCACCAAGAATCGTGGGCTATGCTTGGATTATGGAACCTACGATTCAGTCCAAGTCTATACTATAATCTTGGAACCAAATTTTACTCCAATAAGGCGTATCTTCGAGTATAAATTGCTAAGTATAACAACATTCGTCTGGATGGGGATTCGATAGGCATCAAAGACAACGTCTCTCTTTGTTACGAAATGGTAACTATTCATCTTCTGATGTTATTTCATTAAGTAAAAGAAGAGAGATTGTAAATCGGAATAAGTTTGATAGTAAGAATATTGACTCTAGAAAATGGTGCGGTTATCTACTTTTCTCCGCCAAAAACTTCCCCAACCAAGAAGTATCACAGATACTACTAATGCTCCTACTCCGATGAAAACTCCGAGAAACACCGAGATATTTCCTAATGGAATTCCAAATGCAATAATCATTAGTCCTGAATAGATTAGACCAATAAATCCGATAACAACGCCAACAACTGACAAGATGATGAAGCGAGTTGCATACCAGTAGATTCTCTCATAGACATGGTCAGCAACTTCATCCCATGAAGGTCTAGGCTTCTTCACATGTTGTTTTGGCTTCTTTTCCTTTTCTGTAGTCATTATAATCCATCTCCCAAGTTATTTTGGTGGAGGCGATTTGAATCGTTTCTTCATACGTTTTCCTTCACTCCTCATCCAGTATAAACCCCAGAAAGTAAGAAATACACCAATAGCAATGAAAGCAACTCCGATAAAGAGTCCTCCAAGTACAGCCAATTGAATAGCAGCATAACCATAGACTAGGAACGCTAGCACTGAATAAACTAGGCTAACTGCACCAAACGCAACAGCAACAACACTAATAATGATATACTTTGAAGCAAGAGAGACGATTTCTGAACTTGCTTGTAAAGCCATCTCATCACTCATTTTTCAAACCAACCTGAAACGCGAATACCGTTTTTACTTATATTTAAATTTAATCTCTATCTAAATACTGTTTCACAGTGTCTGGGAAGCCTAGGGGAAAACTTCGAAATAATTCTTGTAGGAAGCACTCAATGTCACGCTTGGGTTGGCCGTTATATTTTTCTAAAAAGTAATAGAATTTATTATTTTCTTGAAAGGTATAATGTCAGGAGAGAGTGTTATGATACAAAAAAATGAACTTTCCTCATGGGTTGAACAATTCATTCAACAAACCACGAAAGAATGGGATTGGCCAGTAACTTATTCGATTGATGTTCCTGAAGAATTTCAATCGAGTTATCAGATTTTTCTTTCATTAAAAAAGCTTCAGCTTTCAGTAGTGGTTCTCTTTGACAGAAAGGAAGCTGAAGAAAGGGATGTCGCTGAATTGAAAGACAAGATCAATTTGGGGCTAGTGCGATTAAAAGAATTAGCGGAACAACGAGTCGTAACTTGAAATCTTATGAATTCGTATGTTATGTCAACTAAGAGTCGATTTTGTATGAACGAAACTTAATGATGTTTTCCATATTGTATTGAAAATGGTGTGATAATTTTCTGTGAGATTTAGAAGATTTCCGAAGTGCTGGCAGTTTAAATTGTCTGGTTATTAGGCGTTAGATCCATCTCTTTCGTTTGAAAAATACAACTAGTACTAGACTAACAATTATCATTGATAGCCAGACAAGTGGGTAGGCAATGGGTATTTCAAGTTCCGGCATAAATCGAAAATTCATTCCGTATATTCCTGCTATCAAGGTTAGTGGAATGAAGATAGTGGCAATGATGGTGAGAACTTTCATGACCTCATTCATTCGATTACTGACACTGGATAGATAGATATCAAGCATACCAGATAACATATCACGATAGGTTTCTACGGTTTCCATTACTTGAATAGAATGATCGTAGATGTCACGAATGTATATGAGGAGTTTTTCGTCAATTAGTGCATAACGTCCTCGTTCCATCCGACTGATGACTTCTCTGAACGGCCAAATTGATTTACGAAGAACAATCAATTCTTGCTTTAGACGATAAATTTCGTGTAGAGTATCTTGTACGGGATTACTGATTAATTCGTCCTCTACTACCTCAATTTTATCGCTTAACTTTTCAATTACAGTGAAGTAGTTATCCAAAACAGCGTCTAATATTGCATAAGCTAGAAAGTCGTTTTTCATTCGTCGAATAAGTCCCCGATTATTCCGAATTCTATCCATGATAGGTTGGAGAATTGCTTCTTGTCGCTCTTGAACAGAAATTACAAAGCTAGGGCCTAAAATGATGCTTATCTGATTCGAGTCCATCTCATCAGTACTAAAATCAACGTTTTTCACGACCATGAAGAGATAATCATTGTAATCTTCAATTTTGGGTCGATGAGTAGTATTCAGTATATCTTCAACCACTAGTGGATGAATTTTGAATTCTTTTCCTAAATGTTCTAAAAGCCGTATTTGTTTTAAACCGGTGATTCGAATCCATGATACCATAGAACTTTCTTTAGCTTCAAGGCATTCCTCAATTGTTTTGGCTTCTTTTTCGTAAAGGTGTTCTTCATCATATTCAATGATTGTGATTCGTGTATCTGTAGGCTTCTTTTCACCAACATATGCAGGAGTTCCAGGAGGAAGACCAGATTTTTTGGATTTTTTTTGGTACAACTTTGGCATCGAACGCACCACCGGGGGGTTATTTGACTTGTGTAAAGATTATGGTTTAGGTTCCTTATTTCCGTAACTTGAAAAAATTGCATTCAGGTGTTTTGAGTGAGGAATACCGCATCAAGAATTTCATCCATAAATTTTGGTTTGAATTCAAGGATCTTTCTTGCTTTATCTGAAAAAAGGATAAAATTGTATTTAAACGAGAATTGTTCAACTTCAGTGATTTCATAAAGGGGTCGGAATCTGAATGTTGCTCCCCATTTCTTGCAGACTTGGTCGAAGGCGGCACGAAGTTTTCTTAGGTCTTGACTTGTATGAAACGCCATTGTGAACACATAGCGTACGATTTTTTCAACTTCGATGACTTTACTGACTTGCTGAAGTACATTGCGTTGTTTTCTATCCACTTTCTCGACATTTTCCAATAAACCTACGAGTTTTTGTTTTTCGAACATAAAATTTGTAACTTCTGAATCGAGAACCTTGACATTCGGTACTAGTATATCCGATCCATCTGGTTGTAACAGTTTTGTATAATTCATGCTGATTTCCTTAACGATTCCTTCTATACCACCGATTTGAACGTAATCTTCTACATGAAAGGGTCTCGAAAAAATTACATAAAGGCCTGATACAAAATTTCGCACTGCTTGTCCAATGGACAAACCAATTGCAGCGCCAAGGATGAGCGAACTGGTGCCCAATATTACTACGAAATATTGAAAGATGTCTGGTAGGGCAATCATGAAAGCTAAGATACCAACATAGAGGAGACCAAATCCGATGGCTAAAACCAATCCATTGATGGCATCAGGAGGTACACCTGCCTTTCTAGCCCGATTCTTCAAAACCCGTCGTAGTATACCATAGGCAATAATCAATATTATCCAAACAAGGATTACAGCAATTATTGGAATGATCAGCCCACCCCATTCCTGCCACCATAACATTATGGCTTCGAGGAATGCTGTAAATGGATCAGTTGGTTGCATCTAATTCACCACAATGAAAATGACTGTTGTCCGATATCAGTGAAGGTAAATCGACTAATGGTGTTCATAATGTCTTTTATTTGTAGTTTATGCTGTTATTTGGATTTTAGTTCCTCTTTCTATTTGAATCCGAAGAGTCCAAGAGTTATTCTGCCGATTCGAGCTGTTAGTAATCCGACTGCAAGAAGATAGATGACCAATGACCCGAGTGTGAGTGGAAGTACAAAAGCTCCCAAAATTACAAGTGTGTACTTGAGTTGCTGTGTAAAAAATTTAATAGAAAATTGGAGCAGGGAAACAGTATAACTTCTCTATTTTGAGATGATTGAAAAGAATAGCTCAATTGAATTTTAGGTTAAAACATTTTAATCCCGAATTGTAAATTCCCAGGCACACCACCACTCATCAGGATGTGAATCTGGGGGACAACCCAGACATCGAGTCGTAATTCGAGGATCGATGGTTTTTGCAAATTCTGTATATTCAACTATACCTACTGATTTGCAGGGAAAATCTGGAAGCCCTTTTCGTTTTCGTGCATCCTGAACCCGACATTTCTCCATTCGGTAAATGAATCGTGTTTCATCAACTTCCTCGATAGATTGTTTGTTCAATCGGGCATAGACACGATATTGAAGGGCTTTTTTCAAGCCCTCCAAACCCGAGCTAAGAGGTATACCAATTTCCTTCATGATGCGTTGTGCTTCTATGGGAGAAAATCGACGCCATGATTCTGTGTCTAACTCGATAGCTGTGTCAAGATCAAATTTTTGTTCTGCGGCAAGAAACCAAGTGCCATCGATTGCGAGCCAGTTCTTGGCATACATATCGATGACTTTTAGCAATTCTTCGCGGGAGAGTTTTTCAAAGACAATCTGTTCAGCCAAAAAGGGGAGCCTCCGCGACTCCCAATGCTATGCTGCTATTTTAATTCTAGCCGATTACAACCTTGACTAGAATTCGACAGCAAGCTGGAGTTCGCGGACAAGTTCTTTGTAACGGTTCCGAACTGTGACTTCAGTGACATGGGCCACTTCAGCGATTTCGCGTTGCGTGCGGCGTTCTCCCTCCATTATTGCCGAAATATAGAGAGCCGATGCAGCCAAGCCTGTGGGATCTTTACCGGCTGTTATACCTTTAGCCTTAGCGTCATCAAGAATCTGGATAGCTTGACGTTGTACTCGACTACTGAGGCTAAGGCTGTTCGCGAATCGGGGAATGAAGTTAGTTGGTTGCGAGACGGGCATACGAACATCTAATCGGCGGAGGAGTAGCCGATAACATCGGCCGAGTTCCTTTCGATTTATGCGACTGTGATAGGCAATTTCATCGAGAGTACAAGGAGCTTCTCGGAGACGACACGCGGCATACATAGCCGCAGCAATCATTGCATCAATGCTACGACCACGAATGAGACGTCGTTCCAAAGCGCGTCGATACATTACAGACGCCGTATCCTTGACGGTTCGCGATACACCCAACTGGCTACTCAGCCGATCTAATTCACTCATAGCACTAGCTAAATTCCGTTCAATACTGGAATGAACACGTGAACGCCGTTGCCATTTGCGAAGCCGATATATTTCAGCTCGCCGACTGGTAGAAATCTGACGACCAGCTGCATCACGGTTCCGCCAATCAATCGTAGTGCTTAAGTCGTGATCTTGCAGAGCATAATTAATCGGGCTACCTGTACGTGCGCGTTTATCTCGTTCCTCGCTAGTGAAAGCTCGCCATTCGGGACCTGAATCAATAGCATTAGAATCTAGGACTAACCCACAGTTCGCGCAAGCGAGTTCCCCTCGGTTCCCATCACGAATTACATCAGAGCTCCCACAATCTGTACATCGTGGATGCTCGTTTCTTTCCTGGAAGGTGAGCCGATTATTGTCATGGATGGATGAATTTTTCGCCATATGCATACTTCCTCCTAATAGTAATGGAGAGGGAAGGTTAGATAACACAGCATATTGTGTCTAAGTGTCGTGTGAGTGGAAATGGTGCTTAGAGGTCTTTCTATGGACCTGAAATTGCAGCATATCAAGCGGGTTATAGGAAGTTACACCGCGTTCCTCATCGATAACCTTTTAAACTTTCCCATTAATTTATTAGTAAAACAAATATTTAAATGTTTTCTTTTTTCCCTCACTATCCTATATAGATAGTAAAAGATGGGAAGTGCTGAGACCCGCTAGGCTTTAGATCTCAACTTGAAGATTCAGAACCCGAACCATTTCTTTGTATCGATTGCGCACTGTCACTTCTGTGACACGAGCAATGTGAGCAATCTCACGTTGGGTTCGACGTTCACCCTCTTGAATCGAAGCGATGTATAGAGTCGCTGCAGCCAACCCTGTGGGATCTTTACCCGCGGTGATTCCGTTGGCTTTTGCCTTGTCGAGTATATCAATCGCACGTCGTTGCGATCGGCTACTGAGCTCTAATGATTGTGCAAACCGAGGGACAAAATCCGCGGGTTGTGCGATGGGCACACGCATGTCAAGCTTTCGAAGAAGAAGACGGTAACATCGTCCAAGCTCCTTTCGATTAATTCGACTATGATGGGCAATTTCATCAAGAGTCCGAGGAACTTGTCGTAAACGACAACCAGCATACACACATGCTGCAATCATAGCCTCAATGCTGCGACCACGAATTAGGTGTCGTTCAACGGTTCGGCGATAGAGAATCGCCGAAGCTTCTTTAACAGGACGAGGAACGCTAAGTTGGCTCGTGATTCGATCAAGTTCACTCATGGCACGGGCTAGATTCCGGTCAATACTAGAATGTACGCGTGTCCGGATTTGCCATTTTCGAAGTCGATAAATTTGTGCCCGTAATCCAGGAGCAAGTTTTCGTCCACTGGCATCACGGTCACGCCAATCGATGGTAGTGCTAAGACCCTTATCATGGCGAGTGAAATCGATTGGGCCACCCGTGCGTGCGCGGCTGTCACGCTCTTCACTGGTGAAGGCTCGCCATTCTGGTCCTTGGTCCACCATGTGTGAATCAAGCACAAGTCCACAATTGGTGCAAATTACCTCACCTCGAACAGGATCACGAATCACGTCTGTGGTTCCGCAGTCAGAGCACCCTACTACCGTCTCGATGGCGTCCCGGATTCGTTGGGACCGAGAGTGAGTTGAAGTTTGAGCAGGATTTGCCATTTATTATCTACCAATGATTCTAATGAGTGCGCGATGGCGAATCTAATCTCCGATTAGACAAATGTTCATCCTCATAGAGGAGGTTAGGCAGGGAACTGTTGTGTGGTGAGAACCTCTCCTACCTCATGACAAGATACATACGGAGAGTGAGAGACGGCATGTTATATCAGGGAGTAACCCCGCGCAGCATGACGAAACTTTTTTAAGGTTTCGAGTAGCCCCGAACAGCTCTTCCTTCTATATAAATGTTATCTATTATTACATATTCTGTGACAGAAAGCTATACACACACCTCACAGGCAAAAATCCGCTGAGCTTGACTACTCCGTTAGATCTCTCGCTCACACGCATTACAGAAACGAGAACCACGAATTACTGTGGCGTTACAATGGGGACAGCGAGACTGACCAGCAGGTGCCTTCTGACCTGTACCTTTAAGGTGCTTAGTCGCCTTGCCTTTTAGCCCTGCAATTGCTGCAGCCGCAGGATTTGCACCTGACGGTAGTGGCGGTGCAACTTCAACTGGTTGAGGTTCAGGCATGGGAGGTGGTGGTGCTTCCATGGCAGGATATTCAGTCGGAGGCGCTGCAGCCGGTATAGCAGGAGCGGGTTCGTGTATTGGCGGTACGGTTGTCGGCACCGCTGGCCCCGGAACCTCTGCTGGAGGTTCAGGAGCACTGACCACATGAAGCGCCGATGAGCGAGTGAAATACCCGCCGATCAGTGTAACAAGGAGCCCAATGAAAAGAACGAACATTGATGCAACGACGAATTCAAGAAATACTGATAGAATAGAATCGCCGAACATAAGTCGTAGAGAGGCTGCCTGTTGAATAAAGAGTTCCATAAAGGGAATGGAACCTATGAACACCATAAAGTCTGTCCAAGCTTGTTCAATTCGACCAAACGAAAAGAGTCCAAAATCTAGACCAGTCCACAATGAGACGTTTGCTGCAAGAAACACCATGAGCCCTAAATAAACGACGAAAGAAAGGAGAAGTAAATGTAATATTCGGAACCGCCCGACCACACCGATAATTAGACATCCTAGTATAAATCCCACAAAGGGGAGCCACATGGCAATATTCGATGGGAAATAACTGAGTCCCGCAAGAAGAGTTAAACCAAAAGTGAAAATAATTCCAATAAGAACAGCGAAAGCGCTACGACCCATTGGAAGCACCAATATTTTGAATCCGTTAAGTCATTTAATAAGTGCTTGGGCGATGGGTCCAAAACGGACCGTAATTCATTTATATCGCAATGGATAATTCCCGCGTACATGATTATGTTTTCATGGAGGTGTATTGCGTTATGCCGATAAGAGAAATGTCAATTCATAGGACCTGCTTTGTCGATGGAGATGGTATAACAGCTACCTCCCAAGACAGGCACTAGTTGAACCCATTTTTTAAGGGACATCAATTGCCAATCCGCTGCTCCTAAGCCTTAGAGTAGTTAGGAAAGTTAACCATTCCAGTTATTGGAAATTGGCGGAGAGGCATGACTCACCAAAGGAAAGGTTAGAAGAAAAGTGCCAAATCACCCTAGCCCATTCATCAGTAAGCGTAGTCTAGCGCAACGTCAGACCAGCAAAATGGATGGTCAACGAGGTCGACTCGAAGACTTGCCTGAAATTACTCTGGCGTCGGTCCGAGCGGAAGCGCTTGCTACTCAGCTCGCAACAGAAGTGAAGGGAACGATTAGTGCCGGGAAAGAAGCCACGGTTTTCCATGCCTTATGGCATGACTTTCCCCTTGCCCTCAAGGCCTATCGATTCTACGCGACACCCCATGCCAAGGGAGGAAAACGCAAGAAAATGGGAGGGGGAAAAGTCGGCTATTCTAAGGATATCATGAGTTATTGGGCATCACGTGAATTCTGGATCTTGGATCGGGTCTTTCGAGCTGGCGGAAAAGTCCCTACACCAGCCCGCCATATCGATAACATGTTTACTGCTCGTTTCCTGGGTGAAAATGGAACACCAGCACCGCTGCTTAAAGATGTCGTGATTGAGCACCCTAAACGAATTTTCGATTCAATCATGGACCAAATCTTTACTGTCTACAGAGCATTCATTATTCATGGAGACCTTTCTCCCTTCAACATATTGTTCTTTCAAAATGAACCGTGGATCATCGATTTTCCACAAGCAATCGATTTTGCATCAAGACCCAATCGTCACAAAGCCCTAAGAGAAGGACAGCCCATCCTTCTCCGCGATATTACAAATATTGTCAAATTCTTCGAACGCCACAGCATCTCCGCAGAAGCCGAAGCATTATGTGATGAATGCATGGAGCAAGTCGATTTCAATGACCGTCTTGACAAGAAAACCTTCGTTCGCTAGACTGTCGAAACCACCAACCGACTAGGATGCGTGTAGACATTCATACGCGAACCCCGAACAAACCCAATGAGCGTAATGCCTGCAGCATCAGCAAGTTCAATACCCGAGAAAACCCCAGCACTAATCGAAGCGACTACAGGAATTCTCGCGACTGCGGCCTTCAATACTAGATCACCAGTCAGTCTGCCGGAACACACCAAAATCAGATTTGATAAGTTCAGATTATTCAATAACGCTTTCCCGATGACACGATCAATGGCACTATGTCGACCGACATCTTCAGCAAGCTCCAACACAGAACTTTCAGCATCAACCAATGCTGCACCATGTGTACCTCCTGTCTGGCGATACAACACCATTTCGTGATTCAAATTTTGAATCGCTTGTCGGATAACTAAAGGTGATACGATCATTGACGTTTCAATTGCAGGAACATCACAAGCTCGCCATGTACCCAGTGCCCCTTCTTCGGGTCCACAAATGCCCAAAACGATACGGGCAGATGGACGGATTGAATTGAGTTTATCGCGGAAGGCACTCTCATCTGATAGACGGACTTTTGCTAGTTGGTTTCGGGTGCGGATTTGGACAACATCCGCAGGAGAAGAAATCAAACGTGAAGTAAATAATAACCCAACAATTAGTGAGTCATAGTCTGTGGGTAACGTATGAACCAGGGCAAAACTTTCTTCACCAATCGAGTCGATGAGAAGAATTCTCAGTCCTATCTCATGAGTGACCACATCTTCAATTTCTTCGCATTGAGTTTTCATGCACTTTAGAATTGAAATTGAACGAGTAGGTTTCAATAGTGTCATCTCCACTTGAACGTCGTTGTTAGGACGTTCATCGCCTTTTTACCTTGTCGGAAAAGGATTCACGTTTAATCTGACATCTCTTGCCAAGTTAATAGTAAGGGAATGATTACCAACATCAGAATTGTTGTATTGAAAATCACGTTGATGATGACTGCAAACAACCAGGAGATTGTAGTGTCAATAATGTACCATGATAAGACACTGACGAGGACAGCTTTCCATGCCCACCTTTCTTGTTGACCAAAGGGATAGTAGGCAATGAAAATCATAGTAATCCCCCAACCCATTACGGTTGCGCCCCAAGCCCCGTAAATCCAGGTTTGGAACGCTTGAGCAGGTGCGGCTACAGGAATAGAACCCCAAAACGCGGGATTAATTTGGGTATTGAAAAATGAGAACAAAATCGTGTGGTTAAGAAGCGCCATAAACAAACCAAAGGCGGTAATGAAAACACTCACGCCCAAAAGCCAATTGCGCCAAAATCGGAAATATGACATAAGGCAAAACCTCATTTGTTCATTATCAGGTGTTTTGAGTATTAAACTTGAATTCATCAGAGTACACATAAAGGTGCATGAG